>CALAZP010000220.1 GCA_937926355.1 uncultured Saprospirales bacterium | reverse complement strand
ATCGCAAAAATAAATTGTATTCATCCAAATCCTCAAAATTATATCCGTAGAATTCTTGATTAAAGAATTTCCAAGCACTGAATTCAACAGCTATATTATGCGCCATTTGAGCAAAAATTTCCCCTCCCGTAATGAAAAGTTTGCGCAACCCTCCGTAGTTAAACATCAACTCTGAAGCTACCATAGCATTTAATCTCTTCACAAAGTCCTTTTCTTTAAAGAAATATTGATAGCTGTGGCGCCCCACTAACCTGCGAATATTATTTTGGGTAATAAACCCCAATGGAGATTGAAAATGAGGGCTATACTGCTCGTACCTCAATCCCGAGTTCCAGTTTGTCGTACTTCTGCTGATGTCCAAAGTGATGGCGTCCCCATATAATCGATCACCATCTAGCGAAAGGGTCTTTCCATTTACTTTTTGATCACTTGCTATCCAATCTGCTACAGGTTCTTGGATGATACTTTTGGCATAATCGAATCCAATAGCGTATTTTTTTTCAAAGCGGTAGAACCCATCTACTCCTAAATTATGTCCACTTCCGCCATTTTTAAATATTCGGTTGGCAGAAATTAATCCCACATTGGTTCCCCTTTTGAAATTTCGCTGGTGCCTAAATACATTAGAATAAGCAGCGCCTCCAGTTCCGAATGCTGATTCATTTTCACCCGCAATCAAATATGGTGCAGCTTCATCATAAGCAGTTAACCAATAGGTCCTGCTGGTAGCACCTTGATCGATTAACTTAGTACTCAAAAGCGGCCTATTGATGGCCCTGGTATAGACCAAATCCAAATCTGTATCAATAATGTCATTCCCCTCATTGAAAAAAGGCCTCCGCTCTGGAAATTCTATCGCAAAAGGAGCGTTAACGGTAACCTGACTAACATCTGCTTCTACTTGTGAAAAGTCAGGATTAATAGCATATTCTAAAGTGGTCGTTTTACTCAAATCAAATAATCCACTGAGACCTATAGCGCCTTGTGCTTTATCATAGTCCAGTTTGCCACCCACTTGCTCCCCATTGAGGCTACCCACCAAACTTGGTATTAAAATTACCCGCTTTTTGCTGCTGATTCCCTTCAATTGAATATTGGAGGTGGCTTGACAAGGCAAACAGTCATTGGCTCTGTCTACTGGAAAATTGATGATCTGACTGCGGTTGTCACCGCTATAGGTGGATCTGTACAACAATACATTCCAAGTGTGTTCCTCTTTTTTATTGTATTGAAGCACATTAAATGGAATTTTAAGCTCTACGTGATAGGCATCCTGGTGTTTGGTAGCCTTGGCTTCAAAATTAACATTGTAAGAAATATCGTCGTTGCCTTCAGCTGTAAATTTCATATCCAGCGGACTTCCATCCGCATTAGAACCAAAATTAACCATATATCGACCATCTCCATACGTATCAATCCCAATCATAACGAAATCGTCTTGCCATGCCTCATCTCTATTGCGAATGGAGGTGCGCAAATCCTTCATATCAGCAGTGGCAATAAATCCCACATACAAATACTCAGCAGAATAGTTAACAAAAACTTGCGTGGCAAAAGGACCTGGAACATTATTGCCAGGATCAATCTCATAATTGATATCAAAACGGACAGATTCCGCCCACTCCGAATCATCTACCCTGCCGTCAAATTGGATTTCACGATCTACAATTTTTGCTGCCCAAGTGGCAGAAATCATTCCTAAGAAAAGGACTAAACAAATTGAATATTTCATTGAACACAATATGGTTTGCTTCTACAGATGCTAATAATGCCCCAAAGGTTGCAATACTGCAGAAATATGCGCTCAGAATCCGATTAAACGGCTATATTAATAGACTAATCTTCAATATAATTTATACGCACCCAAAAAGGCATCACCTGACGACCACCTGACCAAAATTGAACCAATAAAGGCCCTTCAAAAGCTTCCAAGCAAATTGGAGGTAATACAACAGTATCAACTCCTTCAAAATCTACTTTTTTTCGAAATACCTGTTCCCCCATTTCTACCAATACACTACCTGATTCCGCCGGAATAGACCTCATCTTAATTTCCAATTCATAACACCCTTTCTCAGCCTTTACCTCCCAAAAGCCATATATTTCATCTTGAGCCCATATCCCTCGCTCTCCGGAAGCATCGTTGCGGTTTAACCAAACAGGGTTTTCATGAGCCGATCCAATAGCTATAAAGGGATCTGCCTCGGTACGCATTGATTCCAATAAATCCGGCAATAATTTATCCATCTGTGCTTTCATATCTATGGCAATACCAGAGTGTTCACCGACTATATTGTTCCGCTCCCCCCTATCCTTACTCAAATCATACAATTCAAAATCCGATACCTCTGCATCGTAATCCGTATGACCCACCAACTTAAAATGCCCCTGATGCAACGATATATTTTGGTATTTTTCGGGAAACCTCCTGGTCCAATAACTTAAAAATGGTCTGTCCAACCATTTATCCTTCACTCCTTCTAACAAAGGCACTATACTTCGACCATCCAATTGAAGTTGATCCGGCAGTGAAATGCCTAAAAGGTCTGCAATAGTAGGTAGTATATCCAAATGAGCTATTGGTGACTCCATTTTTCGACCCTTTTTTCCATTAGGTAATCGCATCAACAAGGGCACCCGAATTCCCCCTTCATACACTGTACCTTTCAAGCCTCTTAATCCCGAATTATACCTTAGTTGTTGAGGCCCATTATCTGTCATAAAAAGTACCACCGTATTATCCCACTGACCACTCCTTTTCAGCTCATCCATGAGCTTTCCCAAGTTGTCGTCTATATTCTCTACCATCCCATACACGCGCCTAGCATCCTCTTTATCCCTTTCCGTCATTTCAATAGATTCATTAGCCAATAAAGAAGGGTCAATATCCTTATACTTTTCATAATAAGAAGCTGGCAATTGCAAAGGCGTATGGGGTGCGTTGAAGGATAAATAACAAAAGAAAGGCTGATCCCCCTGTTGTCGAATAAATGCTATAGCGCCTTCGGCAAAAATATCCGAGCAGTATCCCTGGTATTGTTCCGGAACCCCATTGTGCCAAAGCACTGGGTTAAAATAGCTGGAATCCCCTTCAAAAAAAGTAGTCACATCCCCAACCTGCCCCATACCGCCTGACAAATGAACCAATGCCTCATCAAATCCCTGATCAATAGGCCGAGAGGGATACGTATCCCCCAAATGCCACTTTCCAAAAATACCCGTAGCATAACCCTCTGCTCGCAGTAACTCTGCAATGGTGACTTCTGCCGAATCCATTATGGCACCACCATTATAAGTATCTCTTACTCCCGTCCTAAGGGAATAACGACCGGTCATCAAACTAGCACGGGTAGGGGCACATACCGGAGAAACATAATA
>CALAZP010000219.1 GCA_937926355.1 uncultured Saprospirales bacterium | reverse complement strand
GGCAATCGGTACGAAAAATCAAATGCTGAACGAGCAAAAATCTTTCTTTGAATCGTCTCAGTTAAAATCAATTGTAATACTCTGAAAACCCCTGAAAATGATGAGGCAATCGTCACAATAATGACCAATAATACTAATGAGGCTGTAATTCCCCCTCCCGCAATAAGACCTATAATAGCCTGAATTCCCAATGGAAGGGTTAATGCTATGAGACCCGACAATATGGAGTATAAATAAATATAGGTGATTTCCTTTTTATCTAGTTGCATCAATTTGAGCAACCTTGTAATAGGCCTTAACTTAGTTTCTCCAGCTTGCATTAGTCATTTGGAATTTTAGATTGATATCTTTTTTTAAGATTTTTCTAGCTATAAATATTCTACTTTTTATGGTTCCCAATGGGGCATTCAATTCATTAGCTATTTCTTCATATTTATATCCTTGCAAATACATTTTAAAAGGCACCTTCAACCACACCTCCAAATTTTCAATCAAACTTGTAATTTCTTCTAGATAAATTTTTCGTTCACCCTCATTTTGTATTGAATTATTTTCAGTTTGCTGGCTTAAAACATATTCATTTTGACTTTCGTTTAAAGAATGTCTTCTTTTATTCCTCCGGTAGTTATTAATGAAAGTATTGCGCATAATAGTCATCATCCATGCCTTTATATTGGTCTTGGGAATAAATTGACTTTTATTTTTGTATGCCTTAAAGGCAGTTTCTTGAAATAAATCATGGGCTTCTTCTTTATCTTTAGTCAAACTAAATGCAAAACCCAGTAAAGCCTGTTCATTTTTCCGAAATTGCTGAGTGAATTCTATAGTGGTCATTGTATTTGATTTAATAGATAAACTTGTAAATATCATAGTAATACTATCATTTTGATTTAACCATCTATTTTTTTATTAGTTGCATACATTAAAAAAAATTAATGTGAAGGGAAATTGGAGTTATTTGCTAAAAGGTTTTAGGAGTTATCTGGTTTTAGAAAAAGGCATGGCTGCTAATACTTTAAAGGCATATTCGGACGATATCAAAAAATTATTCAACTTCCTTGACCATTATATATCAAATGAAAATCCTATCTCGCTGACAGAGGAATCTTTAGAATTTTTTCTAAAATATTTAGTGGAAATGGGACTGGCCAAAAATTCAGTAGCTAGAATTATTTCTTCCATCAAAAGCTTTTACAAGTATTTACAAATAGAAGGTTTAATTAATAGTAACCCCACTACCAATTTTCAGAGTCCCAAAATTTCTAGAAAATTACCTGAGATACTCAGTATTGATGAAATCAATCTATTAATTGAAAGTATAGATCACAGTACACTCCACGGCTTAAGAAATAGGGCTTTATTAGAAACACTTTATGCATGCGGTCTTCGGGTAAGTGAGTTGACCCATTTACAAATCCATCATTTTTTTCCAGATATAGGATTTATCAGAGTTATTGGAAAAGGAAATAAGGAACGTTTGGTACCTATTGGGAAAGCGGCTATCCACCATATTAATATTTACTTAAAAAATGGTCGAAATAAACTGCCTAGAATAAAAAAAGAAGCCGAGGGATATATTTTTTTAAATAGAAGAGGGGATATTCTTAGTAGAAATATGGTTTTTGCTATCATCAAGGAACTTGCAGAAAAAGCTGGAATCAAAAAAAATATTAGTCCACATACTTTCAGACATTCTTTTGCCACACATTTAATTGAAGGGGGAGCAGACTTGAAAGCAGTCCAAGACATGTTGGGCCATGAATCTATTACTACCACAGAAATATATACCCATTTGGATACTGCCTTTCTGAAAGAAACCCTGATAAAGTTTCATCCCAGAAGCTTCAAAGAATAGCTAAATTAGCTGTTATGAAAATATACTTACCGATTATACTAGGTTGGCTCTTGGTCTCTTGTGCTAACATTGTAGCACCAATCGGAGGCCCCAAAGATGAAATACCTCCTCATATCGATTCCCTTAACTCCTCCGTATTTTTTGAAACCCAGTTTGAAAAGAAAAGAATCATATTGACATTTGATGAATTTGTTAGGCTTGACAATCCTGCTCAAGGTATCCTCTTTTCTCCCCCTCTAGATTACAGGGCCTCTTATAGCCTTAAAAAAAGGAGCCTAAGGATAGATTTCGATGAAAGGGAAATCTTAAAAAACAATACTACCTATACCATCAATTTTGGAGATGCAGTAGTAGACTTAACTGAAAGGAATCCAGCTGAAAATCTTAGATATGTCTTTGCTACAGGAAAGGTGATTGATTCCCTTGAATTATTTGGTAGGATTATTAATACAGAGACTAGCAAGCCTGTAGAAGGTGCTCTAATGGGTTTATACCAATCAATAAATGACTCGATTATACTGGAGCAACGTCCTTTTTATTTTTCAAAAACAAATAAAGAAGGGGAGGTTAAACTTTCTAATTTAAAATCAGATACGTTTAAAGTAGTCGGTTGGAAGGATGAAAATTTCAATTATAAATACGACCAATATGTTGAGGAATTTGGTTTTCACCCTATTCCTGTAGTTTTAGATTCCAATTGGAAAGACTCTTTAATCACGCTTTCGTTTTTTAAAGAAATTCCACCTATTAGAATCCTGAATGTTACCAACGACCAATTTGGTATTGTAAAATGGAAATTGAATCGAAATTATGATTCTATAGATTTCAAAATACATCAACCTGATTTGACCAATTATTTGATTGACCATAAAGCAGATTCCGTTTTTTTATGGTACCATTCCCTTGCAGATTCAATACAAATAGTTCTTACCCTAAACCAAGAAAAGAAAGATACCTTTAAATATGCTATTCCGCCTTCCGATTCCAATTTCTACTCCACTAACCTTACCTCCATTTCCCCAAGAAGTGATTATCCATTACCTATCATTTCTGGAAAACCTCTTTTTATCAAATTTCATACTCCACTTGATATTTTTGATACTACTAAATTCCAATTAATCAATGACAGCTCATCAATTGAGACTCCCTTCTGGGATTATTGTCATATAGAGGAAGGAAATTTCAAAATAATACTCAAAGTCGAAAACCAGGATAATCAATTAATCTTTCTGCCTGGGGCCTTCACTGATATTTTTGGAAGATCTAATCGGGATACTTTAGCCTACCAATTAAAATTAGAATCCTCTGAAAAATATGGTACAGTTAGTTTATCGCTAAACTACTTGGACAGCACAAAACACTATTTAGTCAGCATATTGCCTGCCAACCAACCCTTACCGGTATTTCAGACCTCCATATTAAAAAAGACTCAAACAGAACTTCTTTGTGACTTTTTAAAACCAGGACAATACTTGTTGCAAATCGCACAGGACCTAAATGAGAATAATCGTTGGGACACGGGGGATTACTTCAAAGGACTACAACCAGAGCCTTTACAAACTTGGGAAATCCCTCCTATAAAAGCCAATTGGGAAATAAATTTTGAAGTTGCTCTTGAACAATAACGCGCTACCGAAGGACCCTATATCTATTAGCATTAGCAGGATCTAAACCTGATAAAATCTGGGAGATAACGGTTCTTTCTTCTTGAGGACTCACTTTATATATTTCAATTATTTCGTTTGCCTTTGAATTGGCAAACATTTGTATAATCATGGAATTAGGATAGGACTTCGTTACTCCTACGATAGCTTCTAATGCTGTTTTAATAGCCCCTCTACCCTTTTCAATATCGCCTGCCATATAATCTAATCCTTGTCTATGATAGTTATAGAAGCTTTCTCTAAATATTCTTACCCTTGGAGATAAAATATTTTCAATCATCCAATATCGGTTTCTATCCCCATCTAAAGAACGCCAGCCAGAATTTGCATCAGCGACTCCTTGCGGTATATTGTTTACAATTTCTTGAGCAATCTGAAAATAATTTTCCCCCCCCCTTGGTTCGTATGAATCATAATCCAGTCCGAGAATTACATAGACATAAAAAGATAAGATGGCAGAAAGGTTGTCATTGAAGGTGTTTCTGGAAAATTGTAATGGTTGAAACTGCTGGTAGCTGAAAGAAACCTCTTTATCGATATAATTCAATAAAGGAGTTTCATAATTACTGTTGAAAACAGGCCTAGAAGATTGTATGGCCAATTCTGCTTTGAAACCAGTTTCTGAGACCTCTTCTTGAATAGTTAAAAGGAGGTTACAGTTTATTTTTTCATCTAGTTGAAAAACGTCATCCGTCCATTTTTGATTATTGAGAAACTCCAGCATAGTCTGTGTTAAAGTTTCAAAAATAACCGGATCGGCTTTTTGGACCTTTTGAGTATTAATTTTTACAGAAAAATTTAACTCCTGGCTTGATAAATTTAAATTAACAGTTCCAATTAATAAAAAGGACAGCAGAATCCTCGCAAACATAATTTTCTTTTAAATTCCGCTATTGTTAACCTCTGGATACCTCCAGTGAAGTTCATCCTCTAGAAATTCCTCAGTAGCAATTAATGTTGAATCAGGAAGTCTCTCATAAAACTTAGATATTTCTATCTGCTCCTTGTTCTCACTAATTTCTTCTATGGTGTCAGAGGAAATAGCAAATTCTTCTAATTTTTGATGTAATTCTCTTTTTAATTCAACTGATAATTGCTTACTCCTCTTAGAGATTACAGCTATCGCTTCATATACATTACTGCCTTTTGCAGCTAATTCTACCATGTCTCTTGCCTTAATATTGGGGTCAAGTCCTTGAACCTTAGTTTTGATATCCGACATAATTTATTGATTTAATATTTTTATCACTATTGGCTATTAAACTTCTAACCTCATTAGCGATAGTTTCGTTTCCATATTTATCTAAAAATTCTTCTCCCTTTTCAATTACTTCTTCGTATCGTTCCTTTTGCTTAGTAACAACGCTATTTTCGGCTAATAAGTATAGGGATTCTATAATTTGATACCTAACATTTGCCACATTATTAGTTTCAGGAAAATCTTTAAGTAGATTTTCAAAAACTTGCACCGCAGATTGATATTGACTTAAGTCAAAATATAGCATTCCTTCATAAAAGGCTTTCTGTTCCAGTTTTTTCCTTAATTCGTCTATCAAATTGTTACATTCAGTAACTCTTTCGCTTAAAGGATAGGTATTGATATATAGTTGTAAATCATCTATTGCCTTTTGCGTATAGGTCTGGTCCAACCGATAGTTGGGAGACATTTTGTACTGGGAATAAGCAGCCATGAAATCCGTCTCTTCTTTATAGTCACTTCCACCATAGGTCTGGGAAAAATTATTGAAGTAATATGCCGCTAGTATATAGCGTTCCATATAGAAAAAAGTATAGGCGTATTTATAATAAATATCCTCAGCCTCTTTGCGACCTCTATAGCTACTGATAACTAATTCAAACAAGGTTTGTGCCTTTTGGTATTCTGCCTTATCGTAATACTCAAGTGCCTTTTGATAATGTAAATCCGGTTCTCCAGAGGATCGGATTTTTTCAAATTCGCTTTTGCAGCCTCCAGTTGCAATTATAAAAAAGGCAAATAATAAGATATATTGATAGTTCACTTTTCCCATAAGAATGTAAAATTAGACTTTTTTGTTTGTTAAACGTTATTTTTAAATAAATCATGCCAAAATGAAGTTGAGTTTAACACTATTATCATTATTTTTTATTTCCTCTACTAGTTTGCGCGCTCCACTTCAGTTTACCCAACAATCATTACTTTGGGAAATAAGTGGGAACAACTTACCTGGATCTTCCTTCTTATTGGGTACTATGCATTTGATTCCAAAAAAAGATTTTAAATATTCTACCCAACTAGATTCCATTTTAAATATAAGCGAAGAGGTGATTTTTGAAATTGATTTAAATGAAATGGAAGACTTTAATGCATTACTTCAGGTAATGATGCAGTCGTTCATGACTGAAACTACGTTACAATCATTGGTTTCGGATGAAGAATATGAATTAATAAAAAATTATTTTTCCCACAAAGGCCTTCCATTATATGTGTTGGATCGCTTAAAGCCAATGTTTTTATATGTTTTAGCCGAAGGCTCTTCATACAATCTGCAAGATAACGCAGTAAGTTATGAAATGGAACTTTTTCAAAAGGCATTGGCGAAAAACATAAAGACTAGTGGTTTGGAAACTATGGCTTTTCAAATGAGTTTATTCGATAGTATTCCCTATGTCGATCAAGCTCAAATGCTTCTTAAATCAATCCAAATAGCAGAAACTCAAACTAATCCACTTCAAAATATTATTGATTTATACCACCAAGGTGCGGTTGAAGAATTGTATCAATTAATAGCCGAAGAAGATGAAGAAATCACCCGAATTATGATTCATCAAAGAAATTTAAATTGGGTTCAGAAAATGAAAGATAAAATGAAAATAAATAGAGGCCTGTATGCTGTAGGTGCCGGTCACTTAGGCGGTCCTAATGGGCTGATTCAGCTTTTGGAAGATAGTGGTTATAAAGTCCGTCCTATACCTTTATATTGATGATAACAATCACCAAATTTGATTACTAATAAATTTATTTTTGAAGAAAAAATTATGGAACTAGGTAAAAAGGAAAAAATTGGTAAACTTCAAAATGATTTTAATTCGAAGTTTCCTAACCTTAAAATTGAATTTTATAAGGCAGCCCATGAAATGGGAGAAGGAAGCTCTGACAGAGAACATTTAGATCCAAATCTTACATTAGAAGAATGTGGTTTTAAGATTGACTCTTCTTTTTTCGATATTAAACCTGAAATGAGTGTTGGGGCATTTGAAAAAGAATTCTCAGAAAAATTCGATTTATATGTCCAGGTTTTTCGCAAATCAGGTAATTTGTGGATGCAGACCACTTCCACAGATGACTGGAGTCTTTTTGAACAAAATAGAAAAGGTGGTGCCTCCGAGATACACTTTCAAGAAAAAGAAAAGTAATTATGAAAAAGATACTATTCCCAACTGATTTCTCAGATGCTGCTGCTATTGCATTAGAATATGCTGTTGCATTTGCTAATGATATTGGAGCTACAATTGACATTATGACCATCTACAATATCCCTATAGATGTAGCAGAAACAGTATATCCGCATACGATTGACCCTCTTATTGCTGAAAAAAGAGAAGCGGTTGAACAACAATTAGAAGAATTAACTGCTAAATACCCCCATCATATTATAAAAGAAAAAAAAGCGGAGTATGGATTGTTTATTTATCAAGAAGTTATAGATACTGCCGGTTCAGGCCATTATGATTGTATCATTATGGGGGCAAAAGGCGAAACAGATGGTATCGATAAATTGATGGGCAATGTAACCAGTCATACGATGATGCAGGCTCCTTGCCCTGTTCTAGCTGTTCCTCAAGAAGCAATATATAAGCCCATCAAAAAGATTGCCTATGCCACTGATTTTATCCCTAAAGATGAAAATGCAGTAAGCCAATTGCTAAGTATCAGTAAACTTCTGGATGCAAGTATTCATTTGGTTCATATTGAGGAGAAAGGCCGGGTCTCTGCAGAAGATAGCGAAAAAGTTCTTGAACATTACCCTGCTAAATTTGCCGACTTTACCATAATTAATGCGAAGAGCATAGAAGCTGGTATTAATGATTTTGTAGAATCAGAAGAAATTGACCTTTTAAGTTTGTTCGTTCCAAAAAGAAGAATTTGGGAACGTTTATTTCATTCTAGTTTCACCAAAAAAATGACACTTCATTCAAAAATTCCCCTTTTAACTTTTCACCAATAATTCATTTTTTCATCTAATTTTCTGGAATTAATTAGAAAAGCTGATGAATTATAGAGAAAAAGACGAAGCTCGCAAGCTAGAAGCTATAATCAAAAGTGCCTCTGACGGTATCATTATCATCAATCACCAAGGAATAATTGAACTTATTAATGATGCAGCTTGCACCCTTTTTGACTATCAAATTCATGAGCTCATAGGCAAAAACATAAGCATGTTGATGGAAAATCAACATGCTTCACAACACGATCAATACCTCAAGAATTACCTCAATACGGGTATTAAAAAAATTATAGGCATTGGCAGAGAAGTTGAGGGTAAAAAAAAAGATGGTACTGTTTTCCCTGTTAGGTTGAGTATCAGTGAAGCTCAGTTACACGATAGAATCGTATTTACAGGTATTATTCATGATTTGACGGAGGAAAAAAAGGCAGAGGAAGCACTTAGAGCTGAAAAAGAAAAGGCACAAATGTATTTTGACCTCGCCAACACTATTACCATCGTACTAAATAATAAAGGAGCCATCCAATTAGTCAACCGAAAAGGAACGGAGACCATAGGCTATTCTGAGGAGGAATTAATAGGCAAATATTGGTGGGATTTTTTTGTGTTAGATTCTCAAAAAGTCAAATATTTCAAAAAAGCATTGACCAATGGAAGCTATTCTGAATTAGACTTTTTTGAAAATGAAATACTCGCTAAATCCGGACAATCCATTGTAGTATCATGGAGGATTTCTCCTATAATAGAGCATTCCAATAAACTAACCGGTTTAATTTGCAGTGGAGTAGATATTACCCAGCAAAGGGAATTTGAAAATAAAATTAAAGGCCTGAATGCAGATCTTGAAGTTAGGGTTAACCAAAGAACTGAAGAATTAGCAGATGCAGTAAATCAACTGTTGGATGTCAACAAACAATTGCAACATGAGATTAAAGAAAGGAAAATCGGTGAAAATAATTTAAGAAAGGCTTTTAAGAAAGAAAAAGATCTTAATGAACTCAAGTCCAGATTTGTATCCATGGCATCCCATGAATTTAGAACTCCTCTATCAACCATCTTATCTTCAGCAGACTTAATTGAAGCTTACCGACAGGCTGACCAACAAGAAAAAAGAGAAAAACATATCAATAGAATAAAATCCTCTGTAACCAACCTAACTTCAATTTTAAATGATTTTTTATCGCTTAGTAAATTAGAAGAAGGTCAAACCGATCTGAAAGTAAGTGAAATAAAAATTATTGACTTTATTTCTCAGGTATTAGATGAAATTAAAAGTCTTTTAAAATCAGGTCAACAAATAACTTTCAATCAAGATGAACTGATGAATCATGTTTTTCAAACAGACAAAGGAATCCTCAAAAATATCCTATTTAATTTGGTTTCTAATGCTATCAAGTATTCTCCTGTGGATAGCGAAATTCAAATTAAGGTTACGTCAAATAAAAACAAACTGGACGTTTCAATAAAAGATAATGGGATTGGAATTCCAATTGAAGAACAAGGTTACCTATTTACTAGATTTTTTAGAGCGCATAATGCTGAAAATATTCAAGGAACTGGGCTTGGCCTTAATATTGTCAAGCGTTATATTGAAATTTTGAAAGGAACCATTCACTTTGAAAGTCAAGAAAACAAAGGTTCAACCTTTTACTTTAGTATTCCTTCATTGAAATAGTTAAGTACAGATTGTATGAAAAAAATTTTAGTAATTGAAGACAACCTAGAAGTTAGAGAAAATCTATCTGAGATTCTGGAACTTTCTGGATATACAGTATCCACTGCAGAAGATGGAAAAAAAGGAGTGGAACTTGCATTCTCTGAAAAACCAGATTTAATTATATGCGATGTCATGATGCCCAAATTAGATGGTTTTGGGGTGTTAAATATTTTGAGTAAAAAAAGTGAAACAACTTCTATTCCTTTTATTTTTTTGACGGCCAAGGCCGAAAAAACAGACTTGAGAAGGGGAATGAACCTCGGAGCAGACGATTATATTACGAAGCCATTTTATAAGGATGAATTGCTAGAAGTAATTAATACCCGATTGAATAAAACCGCCACACTAAAAGAAAAATTTGACAAAACTGAAAATGGGTTGAAATCTTTTATTGATGAGGTAAGAGGATTAGAAACTCTTAACGGCCTATCAAAAGAAAAAAAATCAAGACACCTTAAAAAAAAGGACTTGTTATTCAAAGAAGGCGACTTCCCTAGATTTTTATATTTCGTAAATAGGGGCAAATTGAAACTATTTAAAACTAATGAAGACGGAAAAGAATATATTCTTCAGATTATAGAAGAGGGCGAGTTTGTTGGACATATTGATATTCTTAAACAACAAAACCATCAATCCTCTGCTTCCGCTTTGGAAGATACTTCCATAAGCTTGATCCCAAAAGAAGATTTCACCTTATTAATAAGCCAGGATAGGGACGTAGCAGCACAAATAATAAAAATGATTGCCAATGACGTGGTGGAGAAAGAAGAACAATTACTTAATTTGGCATATAACTCGGTTAGAAAAAGGGTTGCAGATGCCCTATTACTTTTACATCACAAAGAGGGGGAGGCTATTCACATTCTTCGAGATGATTTAGCAAGAATTGTTGGAACAGCAAAAGAAAGTGTGATTAGAATGCTGACAGAGTTTAAAGACGACGGTTATATCTCCATAAAAAATAGTCTTATAACCATAACTGATTTGGAGGGTTTAAAGGAAATGCCTTCCTAAAAAAAGCCCCAACCGTTTATGTGTTGAGGCTTACCTACGTTGCTTTGGATTTTTGAAGTCATGTAAATAAACAACAGTTTTCTTGACCCTCATATCTTTGAAATCTAATCGGTAATTTTATTGCAGCGATTGGTTACCTTTTTGGCTTAAATACCAAATTTTTCCTTTAATGAATGGATATTACTCCGACTTATTGGAATGGCAATTCTAGGGATACGTTTTAAATAAAGAGTGTATTTTCCTCTTGATTGAAGATGAATATTACTAATTTCCTTACTGTTGACTACAAAACTTCTATGAATTTTAATGAATTGATCTTTAGGAAGTATATCAATTAATTCAGAAAGGGTATAGTTAGTAGTCAGCAATTCCCCATCAAAGTGAATTTGAGAAACCCCTTCATTAGAGGTAATATAATCGATTTCTTCAAAAGGAATAATATGATGCCTCTCTCCTGCTTTTAAGGTTAACGTAGAGGTATTTATACTAGGCTGATTAATTCCCAAGAGCCAACTCTCAGCTGTTTTTTGGTCCGAAAACACCTGTGCCTGATATTTGTCATTTAATTCCAAAAACCTATTTAACGAATACTGGGTGGCAGGGTCTTTGGAATAGATAAATCCAATTTTTTTAACCCCGGCCTCTATCAACCGAGGCATAAAGTTAGAATCCAGCCACTTAAGAGACTGAGACCATGTCCCACTCATCAATCTGTGATCCACTATCATCAATGAGCACCTGCTATTTTGAACAATTGATAAAACCAATTCACACCCGTTTTTAATTTGCTCAATGGTTAAATATCCTAACCACCCAGCATATACATAGCCCTTTTCATCGTAAAACGCTCTTAAATAAGTCTCACTATAGTACTGCTTGTTCACCATACCTTCCAGTATTTATTTAGGATAAATACATATCAAATTTTTTTCTTAGTGGTTTACTCCAATCAAAATAGTAACCAAACAACCTAAATAAGGCTATTCCTAGTTTTCTTATTACTTCGTTATTTATTTCATCAGCCTGTATAAGGGAGTCCACTAACAACTCCAGAGAATCTCTAAAATAAAAATTCTTTAGAAGAAATGCTGCCTTATGTATTGGATTTTCGGAATCCTCCTTAAAATTCATTATCCATTTTGAAACTGTATTAATGTCTTCAGCAATTTGAAAATATTTACTTTCCATTTTAATAGCGCTAACTAAGGTAATAGCCCGCTCTGGATCCTGATAACTCAAAAACTTACCTGCCATTACTAAAGCTTGTTCCATTTCAGGGTGGGATGAACAGAATTCAATTAAACGATCTAATCTATCGCCTGTCGCATTAGAAGGATCTATTGAATTGATTAATTCTTCTAATTGCTGTTTATCTTCACTGGGTAAATGCTCTGATAGCCAGTTTTCAACGGCTGATTTGGACATAGCACCCATAAATTCATCAATTACCTCCCCCCGATAAAAAAGTTTAACGTTTGGAATACTTTGTATTTTATAGGTTGCTGCTAAATTTTGATGCTCTTCAGTATTTATTTTAACCAATTTCCATTTTCCATTAGATTCCTTCTCTAACTCTTCTAGCACTGGTCCTAAAACCCGACATGGACCACACCAAGGAGCCCAAAAATCTACTAAAACAGGGATTTGATGGCTTATAGCTAAGACATCTTTTTCAAAAATAAAGGACATAAAAACTAAACTTTAGATAGATAATACAAATAAGAAACCCCAAAGTTTTTTGAAGTTCAAAGTAACCTAAACTATCGATTTAGTAGATTAGTATTCCTTCCAATACTTTAGCTCTAAAAACAATTCCTTATTTCCAGAAGTAAGTTCGAATGAGGCATCTTGAAAAATGGGTTTCCTCCATTTAGAACCAGCATTATTAGAAAATACATACGGCTCAATAGGGATACCAGTAAGATTTTTATCTAATTTCTTGTTCTTATTTATGTCCTCAAATACAGCAAGTGCATAACTCCCAGTAGGGATTGAACCACCAATGGTGTACCATCGATTATTAGCATCACCATTGTTACAAAAATAATCGGTTAACAAAGCCTTCTCCTCTATTAAGAAGTCTTCTTCGCTATATAATGCTACCCCTATACAACTAGATTCTCCTTTATAATTACTTAATTTCAAAGATAAGGAAGCTTGACTTGATGCAACTATTGGAAGACCTAAAACCAAAATAAATAGTTTAACCATTACTTTTTCTCTTGTATCAAGAGTAACGACTAATAACAGTATTGGTTGGCATCAATTAATTTTTTTGCAATATTCCTTCTACAAGCCACCACATTAACCACTGGATATTTGGAATATCTTTTAAGCCCCATTAAAAAAGTCCTTTGTAAATCACCTTCGGTAAATGCCGCAATAGCATTGGAAGCGTAATTCTGAAGATTTTGATTGGTCTGATGAACATATACTTTAAGCATCTGATGTAATTCCTCATTCCACTCATCCATTTTGTTTTCCTTCAAACGCATTGCTCTCAATAAAAAAGATTCAGCAAGGAAAGTTTCAATCATCATATCTGCCACCAACATAATAATCTCCTGTTCTTTTCTCAGGTCTAATTCTCCATCCATCTGCTTTTTTGCAGCTCCACCTGCTACCATTAAAATAATCTTTTTGAAATCTTTAATTGCTTTTTGCTCCAATCCGAATTCTCCATCTACCTGTTCCAAAGAGGGCATAGCTGCTAATTCCTTTTGAACTGCCCACGCTGGACCTACTATATCAATATGTCCCTTCATGGCTCTTTTTAAAAGCATGTCCACGGTCAACAATCTATTAATTTCATTCGTGCCTTCAAAAATCCTATTTATTCTAGCATCCCTGTATGCCCTTGCAGCTACCCCTTCCTCGGAATATCCCATTCCACCATGAATCTGAACCATTTCGTCAACCACATAATCTAATACCTCTGATCCAGCTACTTTCAACATCGCACATTCTATAGCAAACTCCTCAGCCGCAATTAATTTGGAGGTGGCAAAACTGTTTCCTTCTTCCTCTGCAACTTTCTTTCGCTCTTCAATCATTCCAGCAGTTCTATACAAGGCACTCTCCAAAGCAAAAGTTTGGATAGCTTGTTCCGCCAACTTATGTTGAATGGCGCCAAAATTACTGATGGGTTGACCAAATTGTATCCTTTCATTGGCATATCTTATAGAAGAGGTAATACAGGATTTTGCTCCACCCATAGTTCCTAGTCCTAATTTTAATCTACCAATATTTAAAACGTTAAAAGCGATATGGTGGCCTTTACCCACTTCACCTAATACATTACCACAGGGCACTGCAACATTTTCGAAAAAAACCTGCCGCGTAGAAGAGCCTTTGATACCCATTTTATCTTCTTCCGCTCCTAAACTAAGGCCATCCGATCCTTTTTCTACTATAAAGCAGGTGAAATCATGTCCATCAATCTTAGCAAATACGATAAATACATCCGCAAATCCAGAATTGGTAATCCACATCTTTTGCCCATTCAATAGGTAATGCTTACCATCTTCAGACAAAACTGCAGTAGTCCTTGCTGATAGAGCATCAGAGCCTGAACCGGGTTCCGTCAAACAATAGGAAGCTTTCAGTTTACCACTAATTAATCCTGGGAGGTATTTTTCCTTCTGTTCTTCACTTCCATAATATAAAATAGGTAACATACCAATCCCCACATGAGCCGAATAGGCCACAGAAAAACTACCAGAAGGACCTAAAGTTTCTGTTATCAAAGAATTGGTAATAGTATCTAATTCCATTCCCCCATATCCCTCAGGCATGTCCGCCCCTAACATTCCCAATTCTCCTAATTGTTCTAATAATCCTGGAACAACCCCTTCCTTTTGCTTTTCAATATCATCCACATAAGGATAAACTTGCTTCTCTACAAAATCCCTTAAAGTCTCCCGTATCATTTTCTGTTCCTCACTAAATAATTCAGGAACAAAAACATGTTTTGGCTTAGTTTCCTCAATAATAAATGATCCACCTTTTAATTCATTTTTTGGACTAGTTACCGCTTCCATAATGAGACATTTTTAAGTTTAGCGAATTTTCGCTTAAATATAAACTAAAAACAAAAGCAAACGAACAATAAAACCAATATTTTTGCGAATTTTCGCTGAAAATCATCCAAATTTTATTTTCAAAAAAATATATATTTAACAACAAAATCATGAAAGTTTCTCATTTCACTGTTTTAGTTATAGCACTGATTGCTTATGGTTGTTCATCGGGCAAGGCAGCCCTTACTAGAGGAGATTACTATGAGGCCGTTAATTCATCATTAGAGAGACTTCAACAAAATCCCAACAACACCAAAGCTTTGGAAACCTTCCAAGAAGCTTATCCAAGATTTTTAACTTATCTCAATAACAAGGTCAATAACATCACCCCTTCTAGCGAAATTTTCAAATGGGAGACCCTGCACGATTTATATATGTCTGGCAACAAACTGTACAATAAAATTCAAAAAACGCCAGCGGCATTGGATCTAGTAAGCAATCCGGTATATTATTCCTCAGAGCTGGAGAAAGCCAAAATAAAATCAGCAGAAGTTCGATATCAATTAGGAAGTGATTTGCTTTCAAAAACATCGAAAAAAGATAGGCAAGCTGCTTTAGAAGCCTATAAACATTTTGAACGGGCTGAATTTTTCTATCCGCAATTTCGCGATGTGGAAGCAAAAAAGTTAGAAGCTTTAGAACGTTCCATTTTAATTATTAATATCGCCCCCTTGGTTCCACCAGTAGGATCTTTAGAGTTGGACGTGATATTTTTCTATAATCAAGTAGTAGAGTATCTGAAAGATGAAGTGGAAAGTGAATTTATAAAGTTTGAACCGAACTATCCAGATGCAGACCATACTCTATCACTAAGGTTTGAAGAAATGGTTATCGGGGCTACTAATTTTAGCCAAAAAGAGGTAGAAAGAATTAGAGATAGCGTTATTGTAGGTACAGTAGAAGTTCAGGAAGAAGGTAATACTGTTGAAAAAGAAGTATTTGGAAAAGTAAAGGCTACCGTTAAACGATTTGAAAAAAGTGTCTTTTCAGAAGCGGTCTTGGAAGTACTTGTAATCGATAACTACTCTAGCACCACCCTCTCTCAAAAAAGATTCCCTGGCTCTTTTATGTGGGTAGATTATTGGGGGTATTTCAGCGGTGATGAACGAGCACTCACTGAAGAAGATAAAAAAAGAATCATGAAAGATTACGAATTGCCCAATCCCAAATCTCAAGACTTTTTTATAGAAGCTACTAAACCCATTTTTTATGATTTCTCCTATTTTATCCGCAGTTTCTTTCGTGACTTTAATCCGTAAAAACCCTTAATATATTTAATTGCCATCCCGTCCATTCCGCAAAAATCCCAAAAGGATTCTTTAAGTAATCCCCTGTCAAACTTTCGGTTGCCTCTTCGTTGATTTGACAGGGCAATTGAAGGTTTTCCCAACAAATATTTCCTGAATTCAAAGCGTGAATTTGACAATTGTTTAATAAAACAGGAAAAGAAAATGCAAAAGGTTGAACAGCAAACGCCGTTAAAAAATCAACATTAGATGACTTATTTATGGGAGTAACTGCTACAAAATCAATCGGTTTTATATTTTCTAAAAATCCCCTAACGGGAAAAGCTGACGGGTAAAAAAATAGGTCTGCCTCAAACTGGACATCTTGCCTGATTAAATACCAGGGAAGTTCTCCCCTAGAATCTCTCCCCTTAAAATCAAGCACCAGTGCCAAACGATTGGTCTTTCTCCCCCACAAATACAGTTTACTGTACTCTATAAATTCATTCGAATCTGTCTCTATGTGAAGTACCCTCCAACAATCTGATATACTATTTTGAACCTTTTTTACATCTTCTTTCTTAAAAGTCACCCCGCATGCTCTCAAAATATCAATAGAAGGAATTTTGCCTTCGTTTAGAGCCTTCTGAAAACCAGTAATCAGTGCATCCAAATAGGCGATTAGCTTAACTACTTCAAAATACCACTCCTCAATCAACTGCTTATCATCTCTATTTATCATCTTCCTAAGATACCCAGCTATTCCACCGAGCTTATAGTCCACCATACGAACTGCTAAAGACTCCCAAGGCTCATCTGCCCCTTGTACTAAAGTTGAAATTCCATTAGAAATTAAATCATAGATCCACTTCCTCAACTCCTTCAAACCCCTTTCCATCAAATCTATCCTTTCACTAGACACCGCACTTAATAAACTGTATTCTCTATTCGAAATCATCATCCGTGAGCACCCCCATTTCTAAAAGGGCTTTTTCTGAAGCAGCTTGTTCGGCACTCTTCTTATTGAAATCATCGGCCGTTGCAATCTTATCGCCATTGATTACAACTGCGACTTTGAATTTATCTCTTTTGTCAAACTTATACCTGGCTAACAACTTATAATTGATGGTATGTCCATTTTTTTGACACCATTCTAAAAGTCTACTTTTATAGTTGTCATCTAATTGTTCCAATTCATGAACATCTACGTAATTCTTTAGCACATGTGACACCACGAACCACCTGGTCCTCTGGTACCCCCCCTCTAGATAAACCGCCCCTATTAAGGCTTCTAAAGCATTGCCCAACATGGACCTGCTTAGTTTGGTTTGATTAAATTCCGAGAGCAAAACATCCAAACCCATATTGTCCGCTATGAGATTTAATGATTTCCTTTTAACTATTTTTGATCTCATTTTAGTCAAAAATCCTTCGTCGGCATTAGGGTATTTTTTGAACAAATATTCTGCAACTACAGTACCCAAAACTGCATCTCCAAGATATTCTAAGCGTTCATTGTTTTGCATAGCATAAGCCTTATCGGAGGACCCTGACTTATGGGCAAAAGCCAACTTAAATATAGACAGATTAACAGGTGTAAAGCCCAATAACGAATTGAGTTTTCTCACCAAATTTCGATCTCTGGATAAATAATAGTTGAAAATTTTGAATAAAAAAATCAAAAGTTTAGACTTTGTCTTTACAATTTATTGCGATGTAAATGTAAAACAAATGCTATTTATCCTTCGAATTTCTTCATAATAATTGAAGAGTTATGACCACCGAAGCCAAAAGTATTGCTTAGAAAAGCTTTAACAGGACGCTCTTGAGCTTCGTTAAATGTAAAATTCAATTTAGGGTCAAGTTCAGGATCATCGACGAAATGGTTGATAGTAGGGGGTATAAATCCATGATTAATGGCTAGAATTCCTGCAACTGATTCTATAGCCCCGGCCGCACCCAAAAGATGACCAGTCATAGATTTGGTCGAACTGATATTAAGATTATAAGCATGTGCCCCAAAAACATCTAGAATAGCCTTAGATTCTGCTATATCTCCCAAAGGAGTAGAAGTTCCGTGAACATTAATATAATCAATTTCTTCAGGCCTCATTTGAGCATCCTCTAGTGCCATTTTCATCACATTTTTAGCTCCTAACCCTTCGGGATGTGGTGCGGTAATATGATGCGCATCAGCAGTAGCTCCTCCTCCAACAACTTCTGCATATATAGTAGCCCCTCTTTTGCGTGCATGTTCTAATTCTTCAAGAACTATTGCTGCGCCTCCTTCTCCTAATACAAATCCATCTCTATCCCTATCAAAAGGTCTTGAAGCCGTGCTGTAATCATCATTTCTGGTAGATAAAGCCTTCATTGCATTAAAACCACCCACACCAGTTCTTAGAACTACGGCTTCTGAACCACCGGTAACAATAATATCGTTTCTGCCTAGTCTAATAGCATCAAATGAGGACATTAAAGCATGAGACGAGGAAGCACAAGCGGAAACGGTAGCATAGTTAATACCCCTGAATCCATATTTAATTGAAATATGACCTGCGGTAATATCAATAATCATTTTCGGAATCATAAAAGGATTGTATCTGGGAACACCGCTTCCTAAAGAGAAATCCTCTATTTCTTTTTCCAAACTCCCCAAGCCACCTACGCCTGCAGCCCAAATTACCCCAATCCTATCTGGGTTCAGATTTCCTCCAATTTCTTGAATTCCTGCATTTGTAATTGCTTCATCTGCTGCGACCATTCCAAATACAGTAAATAAATCCAATTTTCTAACCTCTTTTCGATCCAAGACCGTTTCTGGATTAAAGTCCTTTATCTCGCAAGCAAATTTGGTCTTAAATTCTGTTGTGTCAAATCGGCTAATCAAATTTGCTCCACTAACACCATTTTTTAAACCTTCTAAATATGCGCTTACATTATTTCCAATTGGGGTGAGTGCACCAATTCCCGTAACAACTACTCGTTTCATAAACGAATTATCTTAATTTGGTTAAACTTGGAAAATTCCTCCCGAAAAAAAGTTTGTGTTTACTTGTACTTTAGGCTTTGCTAAGAAAAGAAGAACCACAAATCAACTTAAGCTGATTTGTGGTACATAAAAAGTCTTAACCAACTTTTGAGGTTAAATAGTCAACAGCTTGACCGACTGTCTGAATATTTTCAGCGTGATCGTCTGGAATGGAAATATCAAATTCTTTCTCAAATTCCATAATTAACTCAACTGTATCCAATGAGTCCGCTCCCAAGTCGTTAGTGAAGCTTGCATCTGTTGTTACCTCAGATTCATCAACACCTAATTTGTCGACGATAATCTTAGTAACTCGTCCTGCAATGTCTGACATATTAAATTCGTTTAATGGTTTCCGAAAACGGTACAAAATAAAATATAAGTAGGTTGATAACCAAAGTTTTTCCATTTTATTTTGATTTTAAACCTCATACTGCCATTCTTTACCCCCCTAAAAACATTTTATTTTTAAGGTCTTTAAGTGTAAATTGGGGCTCGAAAATTCCAACAATAACGATTATAACCCTATTAGAAATCATGATAACAAAACTTGATATAGTTGATACTCAGAATACCAAAATCCTCGCTACTGTAGGTCCAGCTTGTTCCTCTTACGAAAATCTTCTCAAACTCATTCAAGCGGGAGTAGATGTTTTTAGACTTAATTTTTCGCATAGTTCTCACGATGAACACCTCCAAATCATCCAAAATATAACTAAAATAAATCAGGAACACGGAATCCACATTGGGATTTTGGCCGATTTGCAAGGGCCCAAACTCAGAATTGGAAAAATTGAAAATGGTTCTATCGAAGTTGCAGATGGGGAGATTATAACCTTGGTTAACCACGAATGCGTGGGGACAAAGGAAGAAATATACATGAGTTACCAAAAATTCCCAACTGATGTTGAGGTTGGTGAGCGGGTTTTGGTAGATGACGGCAAACTAGTATTTGAAGTAGTAGAAACAAATAAATTAGATACTGTTAGGTTAAAAGCAGTTTTTGGAGGAACTTTATCATCTAATAAGGGAGTAAATCTACCCAATACAAAAATTTCCCTTCCCTGTTTGACTGAAAAAGACCTAAAAGATTTAGATTTTATCCTTACTCAGCCAGTAAATTGGATTGCACTTTCGTTTGTTCGTTCAGCAAAAGACATCAAAGACTTACAACAGCGAATTGATGCCAAAGGACATCCTGCCAAAATCATCGCAAAAATAGAAAAACCAGAGGCCGTCGAAAATATCGATAAAATAATCAAGAATACCACAGCCATAATGATTGCAAGAGGAGATTTGGGAATAGAAGTGCCTATGGAGAAGTTGCCTGTCATACAAAAAATGATTGTTCGAAAGTGCATACAAAAATCTAGGCCAGTTATAGTTGCTACCCAAATGATGGATTCTATGATTAACAATCCTAGTCCAACCCGGGCAGAAATAACTGATGTAGCTAATGCCGTTTTGGACGGAGCAGATGCGGTAATGCTCAGCGCCGAAACTTCAGTTGGCAAACACCCAGTTAAAGTAGTAGAAGCTATGAATAAAATTATCGATGAAGCGGAAAAACTTAGAGCTTATGACAATATTAGGCCAAAAATAAATCCTAAATCTGCTACATTCTTGTCTGATGTTGTATGTCTTAATGCAGCTAGAACAGCTGAGGAGATTAATGCAAAAGCTATTGTAGGTATGACTAATTCAGGATACACAGCTTTCAAAGTTTCCAGCTACAGACCCAATACTAAAATTTTTATTTTTTCAGACCAAGTCCATATGCTCGCTACTCTCAACCTTGTTTGGGGAGTAAGATGTTACTATTATGACGGTTTCTCTAGTACGGATGAAACCATTACAGACGTCACTCAATATCTCAAAAGCAAAGGTAAAATTGTTAAGGGTGATATTATTGTAAATTCTGGTTCAATGCCTTTACACAAGAGATTGAGGGCTAATATGATTAAAATTACTATTGTGGAATAGCCTATGCAGAATCAATCAATCGATTCTATTAAAATACTTCTTTTAATCTCAGGACTTTTATTCCTTCCTCTTCTCGCATGGAATCAAGTACAAGATCTAAAAGAGTCCACCTCGATACAAGAAAAGATGATAGAGGCCAAACAATTGGCCTTATTGGGAAATTATGCCAAAGCCATTGATGCTTTTCAAGTATTATTAAAAGAACATGAAGATATTCCAGTAATTTATTATGAGTTATCCAGGCTCTATGCCATAGAAGGACCAGCAACTGATGCAGTAAAATTCGCAAGAAAAGCTTATGAAAAAGAACCTGACAATACTTGGTACAGTTCTTTTTACGCCAGATTATTGAAGGAGAACAATCTTCATTTCGAAGCAGTACAGCTGCTCGAATCATTGGTTAAAAACAACGATATCCAAACCGATTTATATACTCAATTAGCTTACCATTTAAATGCCCAAGGCCGTCCTAGTCAAGCATTTGAAGTATTGGAAAACCACGCTCAAAAGGTGGGATGGAATTTTAATCTCTTTCAATTGGCTTTGACTTACGCTCAACAATACGAAAAACCTAAAAATATTGAGAAACGCCTTTTAGGAATAATTGAAAAGCCACATTCTAATCCGCAATATTTTTATCTATTAGCAGATTTCTACCAACAATCCGGTAATATTCAAAAGGAAAAAGAAGTCTACAAGGAAATGGTTAAAAAATTCCCCTATGAATCCAAAGCCAAACTGGCTTTATTGCCAAATCAAAATGAATTAACTAATTCACAAGAAATTTTAACTACCCTAAATCCAATTATAAAAGATGCCTCAATAGACTTAGATCAAAAAATAAAATCAATAATTCCTTTTGTAGAAGGCCTTATCGACCAACCTTCATCGGAGATTACCTTTCAATTACTTAACCTGGTGGAATCTCTAAAAACTCAATATCCCAATGAGGGAAAAATTTATTCTTTAGAAGGAGATTTATACCACCTGCACGGAGATTATAATCAAGCCATTATTGCCTTTAAAAAGGCTACCGAACTAAATCCTGAAATTCTTTCTATATGGGATGCACTTCTTAACACTTATCTACAGACTCGACAGTACATGCCAATGAAAGAGACAGCTGAATCGGCAATGAGTTACTTTCCATTCCAGTACCAAATCTACTACCAAGCAGCCCTCGCTTGTTTTTATTTAAAAGAATATGACTTAGCTCAATCTCATCTTGATTTAGGTCAAACCTTAATCGAAAAGAAATCGATTACTATGGCTCGCTTTTTAGCTCTCGAAGGAGACATATTATTTCAATCTAATATGCCCAAAAAAGCCCTGACCAAATGGAAAGAAGCCGTTCAATTAGGCTTAGAAAGCCCTTCCCTACTTGAAAAAATCAAAGCTCATGAATAAAATTTTAGGTATTCTTGTTGGGTTGGTTTTATTCTCTACCTCTTGTGGAATTTCCAAAAAAACGGGTTATACCAAAAAATATATTAAAGCATCAAAGCAAGTCATTGAACAAACATTCAATCAACAAGTTGAAGCAGACTGGCTAAATACGCGGGCAAAAATAAACCTAGAGGCTGGAACCAACAGATTAGGTGGAGCGGGATGGGTTACCCTAAAAAGAGACAGCGCGTTAATGATTTCGGCCAGAAAATTTGGATTTGAAATAGCTAAAATTAAAATCACGCCAGATTCTGTTATTTATTTGAATCGCATACAATCAGAGTATTATTCCGAAAGCTTAATCAAAGGGGCTGCCTCAATAGGGTTACCGGCAAATTTTAATGCTATACAAGAACTTATTCTAGGAAATTTACCCTCAGAGATTAAAGAGGATGCTAAACTTTCTCTGAGCCGAGATACACTTAGACTGGTAAAGGAAACCGATAGACAAATTATTTTCTCTACTCTCAATTCCACTGAATTTACTGTCACCGAAATGGGATTCGTTGATAAACAAACTGGGATTTTAGTACAACAGACATTAAGCAATTACCAAACTTATCAAGATTCCAGACTTTTTGCGCTAGATAGAAATTTAACCCTTAAAACAACTGATGATTCTGAAATAAAAATCTCCATGTCTTTCCAACAACCTGTTTGGAATAACCCCAGTGACCTAGCACTTACTATTCCAAAATCCTACAATCGTGCGGAATTTTAGCCTGATTTTTTACTTCTTCTCTTTTTGCTATTTAGCCCATGGACAATCTTATCTTTTAGAGCGCAACCAATTAGAGGCTGAAAAAAAAAGACTACTTAGTGAAATCAGAAAAAATGAAATGGAACTTTCCAAGACCGATAGCCAAAAAAAAGACGTTTTATTTAATTTGAGTCGAATAGAACAAAATATTCTTCAACGTAAACTTCTTTTGGCATCCATTCAAAAAGAACAGCAGTTAATTGAAAATCAAATAATCCATCAATCAGATCAAAGGAAAAAGTTGGAATCCCAAAAACTGAAATTGCAAAAAGAATACAGTACTATTCTTCGATGGGTATACCGCAATAAAATTAACAATAGCATGCTGCATTTTATCATTTCAGCTGAAACCTTTAATAATGCCTACAGAAGATTACAGTTATTGCGGCAATATAACCGTTATAGGAGCCAACATGCTGAAGCCCTAAAAAATACCCTAACCGAGATTTCAAAAAATATAACTTCCTTAGAATCGCTTCAATCTGAAAAAAATCTACTCGTAGAAAATCTACAAAAACAAGAAAAGGACCTATCTACCGAACTAATAGAAAAGACGAAGCTATTAGCCGGATTAGAGTCCACTGAAAAAAAATTGTTACAAACTATCGCACTTCAGGAAGCCCAAAAAGCCAATCTCCAAAGTGCTATTCAAAGTGCCATTCAAAGAGAAATTGAAATAGCTAAAAGAAAATCCAATACTCCAGAGGCCTCGAATGAGGCTAGTGCTTTTGCCCAACGCAAAGGAAATCTAGATTGGCCAGTTAGCGGAGGGAAAGTCATTCAAGCCTTCGGCAAAAGACCGCATCCAACTCTAAAAAAGATTTTGATACAAAATAATGGGATTAACATTTCCACTCGCTCAGATGCATATGTTAGTGCCGTTCATCCAGGAGTCGTAGTAGGAGTTACTGAGGTTCCAGGATATAATTTTAGTATTATCTTAAAGCATGAAAATAACTACTTTACCGTTTATACTAATTTAACCGTGGTCTCTGTTACCAAAGGAGAAAAGGTAGGCCTTCATCAAAAAATGGGCAGAGTGCCCAGTGAAAATCCTGAATTTCACTTTGAAATTTGGAAT
>CALAZP010000218.1 GCA_937926355.1 uncultured Saprospirales bacterium | reverse complement strand
GAAATTTTGAAATTAAACTTCATAGCAAACGTTATTAAAGTGCAACAAAACTACAATGATTGATATTAAATTGTTTCCCACTAATCAGTTTTTTCTTATTGCAGGTCCTTGTGCCATAGAAGATAGGGCTATGGCAATGGAAATAGCAGAGCGGGTGGTTGACATCACCCAAAAATTTTCCATTCCATACATTTTTAAAGGTTCCTATAGAAAGGCCAATCGATCTAGATTAGATTCCTTTTCAGGAATTGGAGACGAAAAGGCCTTGGAAATATTAGCAGAAATCAAACAGACTTTCCAAATTCCTGTAACTACCGATATCCACTCTGTGCCCGAAGCTGCTATGGCGGCTCAATATGTAGATATATTGCAAATCCCTGCATTTTTGTGTAGGCAAACAGATTTATTGGTAGCTGCGGCGCAAACAGGTAAGGCCGTAAGTATAAAAAAGGGACAATTTATGTCACCTGCTGCCATGTCATTTGCTATGGATAAGGTTCTTCAATCAGGCAATGACCAGGTTATGTTAATTGAAAGGGGAAATTCTTTTGGCTATGGCGATTTAGTAGTCGATTTCAGAGGTATTCCCCAAATGCAGCAACTGGGTGCTCCTGTGATTCTAGATTGTACCCATTCCTTGCAGCAACCCAATCAGGCATCTGGAGTAACAGGCGGCCAACCTGCTTTAATTGAAACGATAGCAAGAGCGGGTATAGCAGTAGGAGCTGATGGACTTTTTATTGAAACCCATCCTCAACCATCCCAAGCCAAATCAGACGGAGCCAATATGTTGCCTTTAGATCAATTAGAAGGATTGCTTAGAAAATTAGTAAATATTAAAAAAGCGATTGTGTAATGGCTTTATTAATTAGACCATTTTTTATTGGAGTATTTGCCCTGGTTCTTTTTACCGAAGGTGCAAGTGCACAAAAAAAGCATACCCACCATCAGACGCTTATTCCCAATCAAGAAATTTCTATTATTAACCTCGATTTGGTAGATTCTTGGACCATTTCTTCCTGGAGCAGCAATGCTATTTTAGTAGAGATAAACATAGAATTGTACGAGACCAACCAAGGATTGAATGAATATTTGTTGGAATCAGATCGATATTTGGTGCAAACTCAGGTTGACGCAGACACTTTCAAAATACTGCCTGTTGTTTCAGACCGGAATAATTTGAAAAATAAAGGTGGTCAAAATATAAGGGAAGTGATTACCTATAAATTTTATATGCCGGACATTTTTGAGCAGCGGGAAACCGGATGGTTGGAGAAAAAAAAGAATCCATGATTCTAGAATTAGAGGTGGCAGTTAGCCCAGATCATATCTTAGATGAGGCTTATATCCAGCAAAAAGTAATTCGAGAAAGTCGCATTTCTCCTTCAGAAATTACCCATTGGAAGGTGGTCAAAAAATCAATTGACGCTCGCTCAAAAGTGCCAGTTTACCGTCTAACCATAAAAATTTGGCAAGGTGAAGAATATGATGCTCATGCGACTATTCTCTCCAAATATGAAATCCCTTCGGGAAAAAATAAAGTATTAATTATTGGAGCGGGGCCTGCTGGATATTTCGCTGCGCTTGAATTAATTGAAAGGGGAATTCGACCTGTTATAGTAGATAGGGGTAAAGATGTGCGTGCAAGGAGAAGAGATTTAAGAGCCATTCAGCAATTTGGCGAAGTCAATCCCAACTCTAACTATTGTTTCGGAGAAGGGGGTGCTGGAACTTACTCAGATGGAAAATTATATACCCGTTCTCACAAGCGAGGTAAGATTCAAAAAGTACTGCAACTTTTAGTAGAGCACGGAGCTCATCCTGATATTCTAATCGATACCCATCCTCACATTGGTTCCAATAAATTACCACCCTTGGTGGAAAATATTCGAAAGACTATTTTGGAATTTGGGGGCACCATTCACTTTGATACACGGATTGTTGATTTTTTGCTAGATGGCCAATGCATGAAAGGCGCCATTGACCAAAATGGACAAACTCATGAAGCCGATGCGGTTATTTTGGCAACGGGTCATTCCGCTCGAGATATTTATCAGCTATGTAGGGAAAGGGGGATTAAAATGGAATCCAAACCTTTTGCTTTGGGTATTAGAATAGAACATCCTCAAAAATTAATTGATAAAATTCAATATAGGCAATCTCCCAGGCATGCCAATTTACCCGCCTCTAGCTATAAATTGGTATCACAAGTTAAGGGTCGAGGGGTGTTTTCTTTTTGTATGTGTCCCGGGGGGTTAGTGGTTCCAGCTGCTACTTCACCTGGTGAGGTCGTAGTCAATGGCATGTCGATGTCCCGGAGGGATTCGGCTTATGCCAATTCGGGAATTGTGGTTGCGGTAGAACCTGAAGATCTAAAACCTTTTAAGCGTGAAGAAATATTTGCTGGTTTGGCTTTCCAATCTTCTGTTGAAAAAAAGATGTTTGATTTCGGTGACGGCAGCCAAAAGGCTCCTGCCCAGCGAATGAAGGATTTTGTAAAAGGAATTTTTTCCTCGGAATTACCCGATAGCTCTTATATCCCTGGGTTGATCAGTGCTCCTTTACATGAGCTACTTCCAAGTACCATATATTTACGTTTGAAAACAGCTATGGAGCATTTTGATCGAAAGATGCCAGGATTTTTGACCGATGAGGCTAATGTAATAGGAACGGAAAGTAGGACAAGTGCTCCAATAAGAATACCAAGAGAAAAGGATACCTTTATGCATCCAGAAATAGTCGGCTTGTTTCCGACAGGAGAAGGGGCGGGATATGCAGGAGGTATTTTGAGTGCCGCTATGGATGGACAAAATGCAGCTAAAGCCGTTGTTGAATTTTTAACAAATTCCTAAGTTTATGAAAGCAGTATTGGATTTATTGGGTAGGATTTTTATTGCTGTTATATTTATTTTTGAAGCCTATGACGGTATTGCCTTTGCGCGTGATACTAAAGCCAAGATGATTGCTTACGGGATTACTTGGCAAACTGATTTTTTGTTTTTAGCAGGGGTGGTCATCTTGATCCTTGGGGGTATTTTGGTTTTGATTGGATACCGGGCATCCTTTGGTGCGATTTTACTGCTACTGTATTACCTTCCTACTACTTTTATCGTGCACTCTTTTTGGAACGACCCTGCAACTATAGAAAGAGAACAATCCATACTTTTTATGAAAAATATTTCCATTTGCGGTGGCTTGTTAATGGTTTTAGTTAATGGGAGTGGACCTATAAGCGTCAAAAGGCTATTTGCTACATTTAAGGTTCCCGGTACTTAGTGTAAGGCTTCACCACAGTATTTACAAAAAGTAGCATCTTGATCGTGTCCTTCTTCCCCACAATTAATACAAGCTTGAGTAGTCACTTTTTTAGGATTGATTTGGGTAATTTCCGATGATACAATTCCTGTAGGGACTGCAATTACAGCATAACCCAAAATCATTACGCAAGAGGCTATAAACCTCCCTAAATTAGAAATGGGGGTAATGTCCCCAAATCCTACAGTGGTTAAGGTAACAATGACCCAGTACATACTTTTGGGAATACTAGAAAATCCTTCATTGATAGGTCCTTCAATTAAGAACATTACGGTACCTACAATACTGACCGTAATGAGGATAAAAAACAAAAATATAGTAATCTTTCTTCTACTTCTTTGGAGGGCTTTAACCAATAAATTTCCCTCGTAAAGAAAGTGTCCCAATTTGAATACCCTAAAAATTCTCAATAGGCGGAGGGCCCGAATGATCAAAAGGTATTGCGTTCCATTGAAAATTAAGCTCAAATAGGTGGGTAAAATAGATACCAAGTCGATAATACCATAAAAGCTAAGCGCATATTTGGACGGTTTATTGACGCAGTACAAACGGGTACCATATTCAATAGTAAATAATATGGTCAAAAGCCATTCCAAAGCATAAAAAATCTGTCGATAGTGGTTTTCTACCCCGGGTAAGGTCTCCAGAATGACCAGAATAACACTAATAAATATGAATATGAATAGGATTACATCAAACAATTTTCCCGAAGGGGTATCTGCTTCAAAGATGATTTCATGTAATTTTTTCTTGATTGGATTGGTAGATTTTTCCATCCAAGTTGAGATTTGTTTTGGTTTTTAAACATTAAAAATGATAAATTGCTGTTGAATAAAAAAAATTCGACGTGATAAAAGCAATTATAATAGAAGATGAGGAGAAGGGAATGATTAACCTAAAAAATATGCTCTCCGAGCATTGTCAAGGTTTGGAGGTTGTCGGCGAAGCGGGGTCCGTTCAAAATGGACTAGATCTGATTGAGGAACTGGGTTCTGACATAGATGTTGCCTTTTTAGATATTAGTTTGCCGGACGGCTTAGTATTTCAGCTTTTAAATGAAATACAACCCTTAGAATTTGAGATAATATTTGTGACAGCTTATGCAGATTATGCTATCAAGGCTTGTGAATACAGTAGCATTGGCTATATCCTGAAGCCTATTGACCCCGACGCTTTAAAGGAAAGTGTGGGAAGGATAAAAGTGAATGGAGGAGATAAAATGCAAGAGCGTTTGAATCTTTTTTCCCAGCAATACAAGAATCCCAATACCTTTAAAAAAATGAGTATTCCCTCTTTGGAAGGGATTCACTTTGTGGATATAGAGGATATCATTCGATTTGAAGCTGAGGACAATTATACCCATATTTATATGAAGAATGGAGACCACATCATCGCTAGTAAGACCATCAAGTCTTATGAGGATATGTTGTCTAGGTACAATTTCTATAGAGTACACAAAAGGCATGTTATCAATTTAAATTTTTTGAAAAAATTTGTAAAAGACGGATTGGGGTATGTTTTAATGGAAGGAGGAGCTAAAATTGAGGTGAGTAGAAGAAGAAGACCGGCATTTTTAGAAGAAATTAGAAGACTTCAAGGAAGTGACATAACATCAAACTAACAACTTATCTCCTAGAAAATTTTTATTTTTTAAATAATAACAATACCTTTAACCTTTGATATTATTACGGCAGGTTGCTGTCGGGATTATTCTTAACCGAGATTTAACTACTATGGGAAAATCCAAATCAAAAAACCTCGGGGATCTTAAGAAGAACCTGAAAACCATTGATAAAGGCGAAATGCTCAAAATCATTGGGGGTAAAAACGACAAAAAACAAGCCAACAAATGGAACAGTCACTGTGGGGGTATTCTTCCTCAGTAGTGTTTTGTCGTTAGTAAAAGCATTTGA
>CALAZP010000217.1 GCA_937926355.1 uncultured Saprospirales bacterium | reverse complement strand
ATGGCATCATATTCCTTTCGCTGGATATGCAAACCCATGGCGCCTAGCATTGTCATGACAAGACCGATTGCGGCCAGAAGTGTTAGTATCGGTAGCACGTCAATCGCCATAGGCAATACGACACCAACTGCCCCTAAAAACTCCAATAATCCAATTAGTTTGAATCCAGATGTCGAAACGGCATCTACCCAGTCACCCATTTTGGGCTTGAGTTCTTCTTTCGATTTAGCAAGTTTCATCAGACCAGCCATGAGAAACATGGCGGCCAATAGTCCTTGAACAATCCATAGTGCTGTACTCATGTTTTCTATTTTTTTTGTGTTATGAGTTATGTTTTTACTTAGGTTGTATGGGTGCTTTTTTGAGTCTGCCCCAACCCACGAAAGAGGCCAGTGATAATAAAATGATATTGGGAACAGGCGGTTCACCCACTGAAATATGGTAGCTAGCAGCCAAGACCATAACTACGGCTATTCCAATAGCTGCAATTGGTGTAAGTACGGGTTTGATTCTAAGCAAAGCCGGGAGTATTAAGCCAATACCTCCAAGTACTTCGCTAACTCCAATGAAGCGTACCATACCTTCTGAGAAGGCGTTGACAAATGACATTCCATTTGCAGCCAGCTCATCAATTGGTGTTGTAATTTTCATGAAGCCCGTCATTAAAAAAGCTGCGGCGAGTAAGACCTGTACTACCCACAATGCAATGTTTAGTCCTTTTGATTGTTTCATCTTTTTATAGTTATTATTTGAAATCAAAAGTATTAAGCGTGGAAGTCCTGTGCATTCATGTAGATTAACAAATGAAAAGGCTTGGGTCTCTCTATTTTGATTGAATGCCCTCGTTAACTCTTGGGATTACTTCCTTTCCGATTAGTTCGATCGAATGCATTAGTTGTTCATGGCTCAAAAAGGTATTATCCATGTTGAAAGTAAAACGGTCAATTCCTCCTAATGCCTCACTGTGCCGCAAGATTTTGTCGGCTACTTCTATCGGGTCGCCAACCACCAATGCTCCTAGTTTGTCAGTCTGATGATCATACCTCTCCCGGGTCACTGGTGGCCATCCTCTTTCCTTGCCAACCTCATTAAAGATCTTGGCATACCCTGGATAATAAATATCAAGTGCCTGCTGATTGTCATCATCTACAAAGCCTAATGAATGAAGGCCAATTTTCATTTTTTCTTTTGGGTGACCATGCTCAAGATAGGCTTCCCGATAGAGGTCTATCATTGGCCTAAACCTCTCCGTTCGTCCTCCGATGACTGCCACCATTAATGGCATCCCAAGTTTCCCTGCTCTATGAAATGATTCACTACTCCCACCAACACCTCTATAAATTGGGATTTCTTGCTGCAAGGGGCGAGGATAAACAGCTTGATTAACAAGGGGTGACCTGAATTTTCCGTTCCAGGTAAGTACTTCTTCTTCCCGGATTTTTAAAAGTAATTCAAGCTTCTCTTCAAATAATTCGTGATAGTCATTCAGGCTATATCCAAAAAGAGGGAATGAATCTGTAAATGAACCCCTGCCTACCACGATTTCGGCGCGACCGTTGGAGATTAGGTCGAGTGTTGCAAAATTTTGAAATACCCTTACCGGGTCAGCAGAACTCAAAACAGTGACCGCACTGCTTAGCTTTATTCTTTTAGTTCGTGCAGCCGCTGCGGCAAGGATTACAATATTAGCTGAGTCCAAAAATTGTTTTCTGTAGTGTTCACCAATAGCAAACGAATCAAGACCCATCTCATCAGCATAGACCATTCTGTCCAAAAGCTGCTGAATTTCTAACTCTGGATTCAGAACTTTTCCTGTCTTAGGATCAATATGAGCCCCCGCAAAGCTGTCAATTCCTATTTCCATTTTTCCAAATTTTATAATGCACCAAATTCCGCTATCCAAAGTGGAAATGCATTCATGTAGATTAATAAATGACTTAAAGATGGTTTATTTTCGAGCGATCTCAGCTCTCAACGTACTTAACGCTTGTGGTGTGATACCAAGATAAGAGGCAATCATTTTTTGAGGTACTCTTTGGACAATGTCCGGATAGGTTTGAATGAAATGTTCGTAGCGTTCTAAAGCAGAGGCGCTCATCAACATTATTATTCTTCGTT
>CALAZP010000216.1 GCA_937926355.1 uncultured Saprospirales bacterium | reverse complement strand
TGCAAGGAGTTGGAGGGGTAAACGTACAAAACATCCCTTTCCTTAAAAAAATAAGGAGTTTGTGTAGTACCTATGGAGCGGTTATGATTGCTGATGAAATTCAATCGGGCTATGGAAGGTCGGGAAAATTCTTTGCTTTTCAGCATGCTGAAATCCAACCGGATTTAATCACTACGGCCAAGGGTATGGGGAATGGTTTTCCCATTGGAGGCGTCTTAATAGGACCGGAATTCAAAGCATCCCATGGATTACTGGGGACCACTTTTGGTGGGAATCACCTGGCATGCGCTGCAGGACTGGCTGTTTTGGATGTGATTGAAACAGATCAATTGGTGGAAAGAGCTGCTGAATCAGGGCAATATTTGATGAAACACCTCAAAAAGCATCCTAAAATTAAGGAAGTCAGGGGAAAAGGATTAATGATTGGCCTGGAAATGGAAGAGCCCGTTGCTCCTTTGAGAAAGCGAATTTTGATGGAGGGTCATATTTTCACAGGATCTTCTTCCAACCCTAAGGTGATTCGACTATTGCCCCCTTTAAATGTGGAAAAAAAGGAATTAAAACAATTTATCGAAACTTTCAACGCACTAGCTTAAATGAAAAATTTTACCTCAGTTGCGGACGTATCCGACCTACCATCATTATTAAAGACGGCATTTACCCTCAAAAAAAATCCGCTATCGAATTCCTCAGGTAGAGGAAAAACCTTGGTACTACTATTCTTCAATCCGAGTTTGAGGACCCGATTAAGCACTGAAAAAGCTGGACTGAATTTGGGTATGCAGGTGATGGTGATGAATGCCGCACAAGGCTGGCAGTTGGGTTTTGAAGAAGGCATGATTATGAATGGTGGAGAAGCGGAACATATTAAAGAAGCAGCTGCGGTCATCAGTCAATATGCCGACATTATTGGAATCAGATCTTTCCCCTCCCTAACGGATCGGGAAAAGGATTACCGCGATGAGATTCTTCAAAAATTTATGGAATTTGCCGATGTTCCTGTGGTAAGTCTGGAATCTGCCATCTTACATCCCCTACAATCGTTGGCCGATCATATGACTATTGAGGAAAACAAAAAAAGAGAAAGACCCGTGGTGGTTTTATCGTGGGCTCCTCATCCACGCGCCCTGCCGCAAGCCGTTAGTAATTCTTTTCTACATTGGATGGCCACTACGGACTATGAACTGAGAATTGCCCACCCTGAAGGATACGAATTAGCCCCCGAATTTGCTGCCAATATTCCCGTTTACCACGACCAAAAGGCAGCCTTTGAAGGAGCGGACTTTGTTTATGCAAAAAATTGGTCTTCTTATAAGGATTACGGAAAAGTATTGCATCAAGATGCCGCATGGATGATAGATGAAGCTAAGATGTCGGTTACCCGTGAAGGGTACTTTATGCACTGCCTTCCCGTAAGGAGAAATGTGGTGGTCGCTGATGAAATTCTCGATGGGCCTCGTTCCTTAGTCATCCAACAAGCTAATAACAGGACCTATGCGGCTCAGGCTGTACTTCAAACCCTATTGCAAGGATTGTAATTTATGGAAAAGGAAAAATTATTGGTCATCAAGGCTGGTGGGAAATTAATAGAAGAGCAAGAATTAGTTACTCCGTTATTGGAGTTTATGGCCCAGGATTCCACAAAAAAGATTTTGGTACACGGGGGAGGAAATAAAGCAGGTGCCTTGAGCGAGCAAATGGGAATTCCTGTAAAGATGATTGAAGGTAGAAGAGTAACGGATGCGGCTACATTAGAAATAGCCACTATGGTATATGCAGGGCTGATTAATAAGAATTTGGTGTCTCAACTTCAAGCCCTGGGCTGTTCAGCAATCGGTTTGAGTGGAGCAGATGGAAATACCATCCTATCGGAAAAAAGGGCTCCGCACCCTATCGATTTTGGATGGGTAGGGGATGTGCAACGGGTGAATGGCCCAATGTTAAGTGCGCTATTGGAACTTTCATTAACTCCTGTAATTTGTGCCATTACCCACGATGGGCGTGGACAGCTGTTGAATACCAATGCTGATTCTATTGCCAACGCAGTGGGGATGGCTATGAGTGCCTTGTATGAGGTCCATCTTTATCTTTGTTTCGAAAAACCAGGGGTGTTGATTGATGAAAACCAACCAGATAGTATTCTGCCAACCCTTTCGGAATCCGAATTTAATCGTCTAAAGGAGGATGGTGTAGTGCACTCTGGAATGTTGCCTAAATTATCCAATGGATTCCAAGCCATCCAACAAGGAGTAACGGAAGTTTGGGTCGGTAATTATCAAAGTATTGCAGCAGGTAAGGCCACCAGATTAGTGGCCTAATAAATAAATGAAACAATGGACAAATGGAAGCTAAAGGGAATTGAACTACTTCAACAACTGGTTTCCATACCCTCTTTTTCCCGTGAGGAAAACCAAACGGCCTCTTTAATAGAGCAATTTTTGCTTGCCGAAGGTCTTACCCCTCAAAGGGTGGGAAATAATATTTGGTGCACACATGATTCCTATAATCCCAAATGGCCCACCGTATTATTAAATAGCCATCACGATACGGTTAAACCGGTAAGTGGTTGGGAGAGCAATCCTTTCGATGGCCATATAAAAAATGGAAGAATAACGGCTCTGGGCAGTAATGATGCCGGGGCTTCACTGGTGGCTTTGATCATGACCTTTTTATATTTTAAGGACAGCCCTCCTCGTGAATTTAATCTGCTTTTGGCAGCAAGTGCCGAAGAAGAAATATCTGGAAAAGGAGGGGTAGAATCACTGAGAGACCACTTGCCTCCTATAGCCGTTGGAATCATTGGAGAGCCTACGCAAATGCAGATGGCGATAGCAGAAAGGGGGCTAATAGTGGTAGATGGTGAGGTGCAAGGAAGAGCAGGTCATGCAGCTAGGGAGGAAGGGGTCAATGCCATTTATCTAGCAT
>CALAZP010000215.1 GCA_937926355.1 uncultured Saprospirales bacterium | reverse complement strand
TTCTCATCCCTATTGAACTCAATGACCTTAACAGTAATGACTTCATCTATTTCAGCCATTTGGCCATCTGCTTTCTTCAAATGCTTGCTTGGAGAGAATGCTTCTAGGCCATAAGGAAGCTGAACAATCGCTCCTCTATCCTCTTTTCGCAGGACTGTAGCTTCGTGATAGCTACCTACAGGGAATACGGTTTGGAAAGTATCCCATGGATTTTCTTCCAATTGCTTATGCCCCAAAGATAGTTTTCTATTCTCCATATCAATTTCTAAAATACTTACATCGATAGGAGAACCTACTTTTGTGTACTCTGATGGATGTCCATATCTTTTTGTCCAGGACAAATCAGATATGTGAACCATTCCACCAATACCCTCTTCTAGTTCAACAAACACGCCATAAGGAGTAAGATTTTTCACTACACCATTGTGCTTACTATTCAATGCGTATTTAGTTTCAATATCTGTCCATGGATCCGTAGTAAGTTGCTTCAAACTAAGGGACATTTTTCTTTCTTCCTTGTCAATGGTAACCACCTTTGCTTCGTATTCCTGATCTAATTTGAAAAATTCTCTAGCATTGATCGGCTGATTGCTCCAAGAAACCTCACTTACGTGAATCAAACCTTCAACTCCAGGCATTATTTCAAGAAAAGCACCATAATCTTCAATATTGACAATCTTTCCCTTAACCACAGATCCTTCTTGAATATCCGTGTCTAATACTTCCCATGGATGAGGTTGTAATTGCTTTAGACCCAAAGATATTCTCTTTTTATTTTCATCAAAATCAAGGACTGCAACATTGATTTTTTGATTCAATTCCAACACCTCAGCAGGATGGTTAATTCTACCCCAAGAAATATCTGTTATGTACAATAATCCATCAACACCTCCTAAATCAAGGAATGCACCGAAATCTGTTAAGTTCTTAACCACTCCTTCTAAGACCTGACCTTTTTCCAAACCGCTGATAATGTGTTCGCGTTGCTCAGCCAAATCACTTTCGATAAGAGCTTTGTGCGAAACAACCGCATTCTTAATGGCCTCGTTGATTTTAACCACTTTGAACTCCATAGTTTTACCGACATATACGTCATAATCTATGATCGGTTTAATATCAATCTGAGATCCAGGAAGGAAAGTTTCTAATCCACCACAATCGGCAATTAATCCACCCTTGGTTTTACTAATCACTGTACCCTTTATAACGGTACCATTGGCATAAGAATCAACAATTCTTTCCCAAGCGAGTAGTAACTTGGCTTTTCTTCTAGATAAAATCAATTGGCCCCTTGCGTCTTCTTGCATCTCAACGTAAACATCAACATGGTCTCCAACCTTTAAATCAGGATTGTCTCTGAATTCTGATAAAGGAACTAAACCATCTGACTTAAAGTTAATGTCAAGTAATACGTCTCCATCTTGGATAGAGGTTACGCGTCCGGAAACAATTTCATTTTCGATAAGGGACGATAGGGTTGCAGAATACTCCTCATCCATTTTAGAACGCTGCTCTGAAGTGTACACAGCAGTTTGCCGAGCTCCCCCTGTCCAGTCATAATCATCGTGAGCAGTCCCAGCAGCATAATCTACTTCTTCAGGTAATTCCAATTCATCCTCCTCATCTTGCGGAGCTGAATCATCATCTTGATTGGTTGCACTTTGGTCATTTGACTCTACAACACTTTCATTGTCTTGAGGTGCCATTGCATCCTCGTTGTTTTCTTCTGTTAGCATTGAAAGAATGCTTTTAAGGGTTAATAAATAAAATTAGCGGTGCAAATGTACTCTTTTTATCGAGAATAATGTATTTTCCAAGTCAAATTAAAGCTTAAAACTGATGAATGAAGCAAGACCTTGGTTAAAAAAATACCCGGCGGGAATACCTGCTAATATTAACCCCGATCAATATCCATCTCTAGTAGATCTCCTTACCGAAACCTTTCAAAAGTTTGCCCACAATAAAGCTTTCACCTGTATGGGGCAATCACTTACTTACCAACAAATCGACCTGCTCTCCAATAGCTTTGGTGCTTATTTACAATCGAGGGGGTTGAAGCCTGGAGATAAAATTGCTCTGATGATGCCCAATTTGCTTCAATACCCAATTGCACTTTTTGGCGCTATTAAAGCGGGATTAGTAGTGGTTAATACCAATCCTTTATATACCCCAAGGGAAATGTTGCACCAATTTAAAGATTCAGGCTCCAAAGCTATAGTCATCGCTGAGAACTTTGCATCTAATCTTGAAAAAATAATTAAAGAAACAGAAATTCAGACGGTCATTGTAACCAGTATTGGCGAAATGCTTGGCTTCCCCAAAAAACAGATTGTGAATTTGGTAGTGCGAAAAGTGAAAAAAATGGTCCCGCGTTATACCCTATCAAATACAGTAACTGTTGCCGAGGCTATCAAACAAGGAAAAAAATTCACCCTGCCGGAACGGCAAAATCATCCAGATGATGTTATTCTTCTCCAGTATACTGGTGGAACTACGGGTGTTTCCAAAGGAGCTATGCTTACCAACAGAAATATAGTTTCCAATATGATACAAATCAGAGCTTGGTTACTCCCTTTCTTAGAAGAAGGAAAAGAAATTGCTCTTTGCCCGCTTCCGCTATATCACATCTTCGCATTCACTGTCAATTGTTTGGGGTTAATGAGCTTTGGGGCAGAAACGGTACTGGTTACCAATGCGAGAGACCTAGATTCCGTAATTAAAGCCATTAAATCAGCTCCAATTTCTTTGATTTCTGGGGTTAATACACTTTTTAATGCATTGCTCAATCACAAAGACTTTGCTCAATTAGATTTTTCAACTTTGAAAGCTACTGTAGGGGGAGGTATGGCCGTTCAAAAACCTGTTGCTGAGAAATGGAAATTGGTAACAGGTTGTACTTTGTCAGAAGGTTTTGGAATGACTGAGTCTTCTCCAGTAGTTACCGTAAACCCTTTAGATGGAACCTGTAAAATAGGATCTATTGGGCTACCTATTCCTTCTACAGATGTAAGAATTGTTAATGATGACGGGAAAGAAGTTCCAACTGGAGAATTAGGAGAAATCCAAGTTAAGGGGCCTCAAGTGATGAAAGGTTATTACAATAGGCCAGAGGCAACTAAAGAAACTATAAAAGAGGGTTGGCTTTGCACTGGCGATATTGGAAAAATGGATGAAGACGGGTTTTTTAGCATTGTAGACCGCAAAAAAGATATGATTTTAGTGTCGGGATTTAATGTATTTCCAAATGAAATCGAGGAAATCTTGGCCACCCACCCTAAGATTTTAGAAGCTGCCGCCATTGGTATTCCTAATGAAAAATCAGGAGAGGTAGTGAAAATTTATGTAGTCAAAAAAGATAAAAACCTCTCCGAAAAAGAAGTTTTAGCATTTTGTAAAGAAAATTTAACAGCATATAAGGTGCCTAAAGAAATTGAATTTATAAATGAACTCCCCAAAACGAATGTTGGTAAAATATTGAGAAGGGCTCTTCGTCCAGATTAAATAAACCGGTCGAAAACATGGATTAGGGTAACCATAAATATAAAAATAGCCTCCCTGCCTTCTGACGTAAGCCAATTTTTATTTTCCTCTTCCTCCTCAAGAGCATCTTCAACAAATGCAAGAAGTTCCTCTTGGGGAGTATTTTCAAAAAAAACATCCAACTTAGAAGAGAAATCTCTCCCCTTACTCTCTCCCCACATTCCCCATTGTATTTCCTCAATTTCTCCTATTGTGTTTTCATCTATCTCCTCCATTCCCTCCGTTTTATTTGCCAACTCTAAACTTTTCCAAATAGAAATGGCTAAAAACAACAAATACTCTCGTTCTGGTTGAGTAAGAATATGCGTATGATCAGACAAAAGGTAGGCCAGAACCATAGGCTGTTTTTCCTTTAGCTGAGAGAGCGTTTTTTCAAAACTATCATCATTGGTCTCCAACCAATCCACCGCTACCTCTATTTGCTGCTCCGTAATTATTCTACTCATGTTTTATTTAATTAGAATTTCTACCCGTTGATTTTGTCTTCTATTCTCATAATTGTGATTGGCCAATTTAGGATAATTTTTTCCAACTCCTATCACTTTTATTCTTCCTGGTTTTACCCCTGTCCTAGATAGATAGTTTTCAATCTGTTTTGCTCTTTGATTCGTCAAAGTCTCCGCAGTAGCGTACGACATATAGCCATGAGAATGAACCAAAATTTCAAAAACCACTTCTGGGTTATTTTGCACTAGCCGAACTATTCGATTCAATTCCAGTCTTGCAAAATGATCCAATTGAACTCCATTGCCTAAAAAATTCAATGCTGGTATTTCTGTATAAACGTGCTTAACTAAAGGAACCGCTTTGAAAGACCATTCATATTCTAAAAATTCATTTTCGTCTAATGGAAGTGGAATATCTTGTTGCTCCGTATTTATGCTTGCAGATTGTACTAAGGATTCAAAAATTTTTTTCTCTAAGTTTTTTTGAGCACTCGTCAAGTTCTTTAAATCTTTAACTAATTCATTTTGAATTCTTTCCAGAGCAATCAGATGTAAAATTTTTTTCAAATAAATCGTTACTTCCTCTTTCAAAAGACTAAGCATAGTGGCTCTAACCATTGGTTCCAAATGTCTTTTTAAATCTCCTGCAAGGGCATCCTTATAAAGTATTTGGTCCGAATCTTTTTGAGGAATCCTCCAAATTTGAGGAATGGAATCTTTGAGCCAATCTCCTTTTAATAAATTTCTATAGGCCTCACTCTCATATTCATTCTTTACCTCCAATTGCACCTCTGTTTTCAAATCCATGACCAAAGCCTCCCATACCTCAGGAAAAAGCTTTATTTCCACCTCTCGTTTTATTTTTTCCCTAAAATTTATAAATGAAAGTGGTTCTGTCTGAATAACCACCTCCTTTTCTTCCATAAATCCTTCGTTATTGATTTGCTTTTTCAAATTCGCAATTCTCTTTTCTCTCCCCTCCAAGCTCAATGATGTTGCACCGGCCTCTTCCTCTTTAACATTTTTTCCCGTAAGGGATTTATCTAAAAACTGCTCATATTTTTGTTCCAACTCCAATAGTGTTCGGTCAGTCTTAAATCCTTCATTTTCAAAAACCCCTGTTGTTGGAACGACTATATTATTGATTTGCGCATCTAATAACAGTCCGTATTCATTTAGGCCTGTCCTAGTCTTAAGCATTTCTTTTTGCAATTTTTGAATCTCAAGTTCTGCTATTTTATAGTCAGAATCTGATAATATAGCATCCATGAAAGCTTGGGGTTCATAATCAAGCACTTCCTCAGTAGGTAGTGACCTTATTACCTGGGAAGGATAAAACTTACCTTGATCTTCTACAAAAGTCAACATGCTCGAGGCTTTTCCATTCAAAACCAGATTGAAAATCGAGTCTCTTTGTGGCATTCTTTCCGTTTTGCCGCCAATAGTAGATTTAACCAATTGGCCTCGGCAATCAGCTTTTATTACCACTAGGGTCATAGTTTGGGGCAAAAGAGACGATTCTAAATTTACCGAAAATAAATCACTCCCCTTTAAAGGTAGTGTTCTAACAAAAAAAAGCATCCTATCTATTACCGATAAGGATGGAGCAGTTTCATCCAATGCACTGTTAATAGAGCGTCCCATATTTTTTGGAGAAGACCAATAAGTAGCATCTTCACCATTTAAACGGGTGATAAAAACATCACTTCCTCCAAACCCCCCATGAGAATTGCTAGAAAAATACAAAGTTTTTCCATCCGGCGATAAATGAGGATAACGCTCATCTTGTGGCCCATTAATACCACCCTGTATTTTTACTGGTACGGACCAAACAGAGTCATAACGAGATCGCTTTGTCAAATATAAATCAGCATTTCCATCCTTTTTATCCCTCATTGACAAAACACCAATACCTGTTTCCTGAAGAAAATGTGCATCTAAGATGTGGAAGTTCGGCAAACTATCAGTCCAGTTAAGTTCGCCGGTTCTTTTGACGTATTCTCCATCAAATTCCAATTCAAAAAAACGGCCAGCTTCTTTTCCGTCCTTAACCAATCCCCAAGATTTTCGAAAATCTATCGCAACAAGGGAATTGTCATCAAAATTATTAATGACCATACCACAGTGTATGGGTTCCATCCAAACCCCTTGAGGGCTTTTCTCCGAATACCAACAATCTGCATTATTGTGGTCACCTATATTTCTTTGGTCTCCCTTACGGGAAAAGTAAATTCGCTTCCCATCGAGGGTAACTAGAGGTTGTAATTCCTCAAATGTGGTATTGATCTGCTCGGGTAAAGCAACAGTTTGACTCCCCGCCCAAAACGGAATAACAGTCATATAACCTACGACTACTATGGGAGTAAACCATCTTTTCATTCGTCAAAGGTAATAACTGTTTTCGGTGTTTGTGGATGTGCTTGACAAGTTAAAATATAACCATTCTTTATTTCATCTGCATCTAAAGCATGACTAACTTCCATAGAAACCTCCCCCTCCAACACTCTCGCCATACAAGTAGAGCATGCTCCTGATGTACATGAATAAGGTGGGTTTAAATCATCCTCAATCATAACATCCAAAATAGTTTTGTCCTCTGGGACTTCTATTAAGTATTTCTTACCGTTTAGAGTGATTTCAACTGATGCATCTTTAAGGCTCTTTTCATCTCCCTCATGTTCTATAAAAAAATGCTCCACATGGATTTTCGCATCGTCAATATCCATAGTTTTTAATTGTGCTTGTACAGATTCAATCATCCCACCAGGCCCACATACGAAGTATTCACTGTTTCCATAAATAGATTGATTTTCTTCTAAAAATAAATCCACCAGTTTACCATCAATTCGACCTATTCTTCCTTCCCAATTAGTCGTTCCTTTAGAAAACCAGCCCTTTAGGCCCTCTGGTTTTTGTCTTTCTGGTTGACTTAATACATAACTTACTTTAAATTGACCACTGTACTTATCTTGTAATCTGTCCAATGTATCCTTAAAAATTATATGCTGTTCGTCCCTGCTTCCGTAAAGCAAGAAAATACTGCTTTGAGGTTCCATTTCCAAAAGGGTCTTTATAATAGAAATCAAAGGCGTAATTCCACTTCCAGCTCCGAATAAATAATAAGATTTTCTATGGTCTCCATTTACTTTCGGAGTAAATTTCCCTTCTGGTGGCATGACGGATACCACTGCGCCCTCCTGAAGTTGGTCATGAATATAAGAACTTACAATTCCACCCTCTAATTTTTTTACCGTTACAGCAGGATAATCTTCTAACGGGCTACTGCTCATACTGTAGGGCCTCCTTTCCTCTTTATTTCCAAAGCTAAATGATAAGGTCAAATATTGCCCCGATTGATAGGTAAACTCTTCTTTTGAATGATCAGGAACAGAAAACTGCAGAGTCACCGCATCAGGAGTCTCTTTAATAATATTTTTTACGGTTAAATCGTGAAACAGCTCAGACATTGCTTAGAAATTTGTTTAGGTATAGAACTAGAGACATTTTATTCAAAATTTAGTTCATTAGGTCGTGAATATAGGACCTATAACGGAAGGATAAGATCTAAACGTGGAATATTTGCTTACTGGAAGGATACACACGTAAAGTTTTACATAAGTAAATAGCCATATAGTGGATCCTTTTTAACCTCCAGAAAAAAATATTTCACTATTCATTTGGAAACTATCGGCTAATTAGAATTAAAATACAAACTTGAAAAATATCACTAACCCAAATATTATCAACGCTATTCCTGCTATTCGTTTTATTCTGATTAGATGAAAACCAGATAGATGAGTTCCTAATTTATGGGCTAAAAATATTTTAATAGTATCTAAAGTGATTAAAACCAGCAAAAAAGAACCAAAAAACTTAAAAAAATCGTTTACACTGAAATTCATAGCCGCCATAGAACCCACTATACTTGCCCACAAAACGACAGTAGTAGGGCTAATGGCATTAATTAAAATTCCTTTTGCAAAACATCTTCCCAGTGAAAGTGGATTTTCATTTGAACTATGAGGCTGATGCAGATAAGATGGCGCAGCTTTAATGATGGAAAAAATTCCAATCGATAGTAATATGATACTTCCAGGTAAAGCTAGATAAGTTATGATATCATCTTCCTCAAAATGTATTTCCCAATACCGAAAAACAAAATAAAAAGTAGCTGCATAAAAAAAGTCAGCTATCCAAATTCCCAAACTGGTGGAATAACCACCCTTGAATCCTCTATCTAAAGCTGATTCAAATAGAGCAATGAAAACAGGACCAATAAAAAGACTCAAAACGAACCCAACCTGAAGACCAAAAAACCAAGGATTCATTTTTACCAAATATTTATCTACTAATCGTAGGACACCTCAATTGTCCAAAATAATATAATATACCAACGCTTAATTGAATATAATGATCATTATTCGAACTATCCCCTCTTTGACGCCCAACTCCTCCAATGGTCGAAGCGGGGATTCCCGGTAAATCTATAGATCGATCTGACAACTCAACAGCTTGAATGCCTCTCAGCCTTCTCAATACCAGCATATCTGGATAATTGGTACTTACATCGTCTAAATAATCAGTCAAAGTATTATTAGAAGCTACCTCAATATTAATACTCCATTCATAACTCAAGGATATTTTTAACCCTAACCCATATTGCCAATTTACCGAATTAGTCCTATACTCTGAATCTATATCTTGACCCTCGGTACCCAAAGGCTGCAAATAAACCCACTTACCATCTAATTCCGCTTCGGGATTAAAACTAAAAATGCTCAGTCCTGTAAATAGATAAGGCGTAAAAAAGGCATCCTTACTTCCATGAATTAAAGGCAAAAAATTAAACTCAATTCTCGCTCCTATTTCTCTGATATCCGATCTGAAACTTAAATTTCTTGCTCTTTCATATACATTAGAAGAATACTGATCATTGGCCATTACCCTGCTTAAACCTAAACCTCCTTTTGCCGCAAGGCGAGAATTAAAATTATATCTACCTACTGCACTGAAATAATGCCCTGGGGTCTTCAAACTGTAGTTAGTGTTTAAATCCCCCACATAATAAGAAACGCCACCCATCATGCCAACTTCCCATCCCCGCTGGGCAAGTGTAATCGTCAATCCTGTAAAAATCAGGCCAATACTGAACCAAATTCTCATACTCATCAGAAATTTATAAACGCCGATAAAACGACCAAACTTTCTATTTGTTACCCTTATTTAAATAATTTTACCTACCAATTAAAAAAACAGCCGGTCTTTTGTGAAGTTCGGGTCTTTCCTTAGTCTTCCAATTGCCGATGGAATCTCGTCTAATAAATTCCATTGGTAAGGTTAAATCTGCAGCTACCGCCAAATGGGTATCCGAGCGTAAAGCTTGGATGGCAGCATCCAATAGTTGATTATTCCGATAGGGGGTTTCTATAAAAATTTCGGTGCCTCCTGACTGTCTAACACTTTTTTCTAATTGCACCAATTTATTTAGCAATTCATTCTTTTCTCTAGGAAGATAACCGTGAAATCTAAATTGTTGCCCGTTGAATCCGCTGCTCATTAATGCCAGTAACACGGCAGATGGCCCTGCAATAGGAACTACCTTGTACCCATATTGGTGAGCCAACTTTACGGCTAATGCCCCGGGATCTGCAATTCCTGGACAACCCGCCTCAGAAACAATACCAATATCTCTGCCCATACTCAATGGCTTTAATAAATTCTCCAGCTCACTTTCTAAAGTTCCTTTGGACCATTCATGGACAGCTATGTTTTTAAAATTAGTCTCTGGTACAATTTCTTTTAAAAACCTTCTGAATGTTCTTGCACGTTCCGCTATAAAATAATCTAATTCCCTAAGCTTTTGAATTCCTAACATACCTAGAGATTCTACCCCTTCTATTCCCAGTGGCATGGGCAATAAGTACATGACTCCCAACGCTCCTTTCATAGTATTAGACCCTTTAATAAATGGATTAAAGATACCTGAAAATCCTATTTTTGCCCCATGGGCGAAACTTTTACCATCAACCTAGAACATTTTCAAGGACCTTTCGATCTTCTTTTATTTTTTATCGAAAGAGATGAATTAGATATCCACGATATTCCTATTGCATCAATTACTGATGACTTTTTGTCTTACATAAAAAAGATGGAAACATTAAATATTGATTTAGCAAGCGAATTTGTGGTTGTTGCGTCCACCCTCTGCCGAATTAAAGCCAAAATGCTGCTCCCCCGTAAACATATAGACGAAGAAGGACAAGAAATTGATCCTAGGGAGGAATTAGTTAACCGTTTGTTGGAATACAAAAAATTCAAAAGTATTCTTCACGAAATGAGGGAGTTAGAAGAAATAAGATCTCAAAAATATACTAGAGGCAATGTAATTCATGAATTACAAGACATAGCAACACGAGCCCTTGTAGATGTGGAAATGGAATCAGTAAGCCTTTTTAAAATCCTGAAAGCCTTTCAGCGGGTAATGGTAAGATTTGAAAACATCCAACCAAGAACGATCCACGAAATAGCTAATTTTAAATATGATATTGATAATCAATCACCAATAATAATTGAGAAGCTCCAAGCTAATGGGGGCAATAAATTAGGGTTTGAAAAAATTTTTGAAAAGTGTGAAAATAGAATCCATGCCATTGTTGTTTTTCTAGCCATTCTAGAATTATTAAATACTCAAAGAATTCTAATTACTCAAGGCATTGGATCCAATAATTTTTGGATTGAATGGTCTCAAGAAAACCAAGATTGAATACTGGGAAGTACCGCCTTAAGCCGTTTTTCATCCCATTCTACCTCTTCTAAATCTTCAACTGTTTGAGCAATAACTTTTCTCAAAAGTCTTTGTTTTTCGTTCCTTGAATATTTCGAAAAAGTTCGTCTCATAATGGGAAGAACTTCCATAAAACGGCTTTGGTCTAATGCTGATATCCAATTATCCAACAATCCTAATAACGAAGGTTGATACAACAACATGCCTGCTGATCCATATAAAAAGCCTTCTAACCATAGTGCTATATTTTCTAATTCCTCCGTTCGAGAAAGTTCTAATGCAAAATACGTTTTCGCCCTTTCCAAGGAAATAGTTCCCTTATCCTGAAGTATTCTTAGGACCCCTCCTCTAATTTTTGGTGCAGATTCTTTTTGTTCCAAAACACCTTGTAATGCATTTATCCATCTGACCTGATGCTCTGGATCTTCCAAAAAACCCATTAAGTGATTAGTCACATGGATAGCGGAGAAAAAATGTTCAGATTGCTCCTCGTTCAATTGGAAAACAAATGGCTTTATTCCCAAACAAATCCGAGTAATTAAATCCCTAATTAACCAATCCAATATATTTTGATCGACATTTCTAACATCTCCATACCTTCTTAAAGGAATTAATTCGTTAAGTATTTGCATTTGAGATTCTGTATCTCGTTGTCCCACTCCTGTTTGTTGCATCTTTCTCAATATAGGCTGAACCAATTCTTTTAGATCTGCCTTGATTACATTATCTAACATTTTAGCTAGCTGAATAGGGTTTTTAGCCGAATCTATTTTTTGTTTAACCTTTTCTAAAAGTGCTTCTATTATGGTTTTTCCCCATCTTCCTGATTGAATGATTTGAATCAATATTCTAGGATGCCATTTTAAAGACCAACGCTCGTTAAAACTTCCTTGTGCTAAAGTTTTACCCATTAGTTTTCTACCCCAATCTATCTCTAATAATAAAAGTCGGTGAAGAAAGATACTTATTTGTAACTGATGAGGTTTTCGCAAATCCAAGTCTTTCCGGTGCACTTGGTCATTTTTGATAGCCGAGGATAATCGGAGACTTTTTACATTTTTTAAGAAATCTTTCTGTATAGGAATTTGAGGAGCCTCTGGTGGAATCTTGCCCACTCGATTATTGGTTAATAAATTATTGTAGATAGCATCTAGTTGAGCTCGTTTTCCCTGACACAATACGGTTAATGCCGCATCCTCTAGTTCCTTTAATCCAGGAATTTTTAAACTCCTCAAACCCGCCAAAGCATTCGCTAGGGCAACTGCTTCCACGACCTCTGCAGAAGAAGCATCTAAGTTTTTTTTTCTTAATAATCTTGCTGCCTTAACCAACCATCTCACCACTGCTTGCTTCGGGTGGAAATATAAAGATTCATACCAAAAGGGCGCATGAACTCCAGATGCATATCCCTGACTAGGTGTCAATTGTTCGTAACTCCAGGGGATCAGACATGCCGCGCAAGCTTCTTTACTTCTACCTTTTATGATGGCGTTATCTTCCTTTTCTTTTATGGTATCATAGTCTAGTAGCCTAGGCACATGCCAAGCTCCACAAACTACTGCAATTTTTTTATGTCCTTCCTTAACAGCTTTTCTTATTTGTTTCCTCATCCAGGCTTCACGCCATATATTCATTCCATTAACCTCCTTCAAATCATGAGGCCTCAATACCATCATCATATTTGCAATGGTTTCGAAAATAGCAATACTTCCCTCTTCTTCCTCAAAATGCACCTCCCACCATCTTTCGTAATCTTGGTAACCCGCTAACTCAGCCATTTTACCTAATGGATCCAATTCCCAGTCATTAGTGCTTGAAGATTGGTTGAAGGCCATTATAGACTTTTCTTCTGCAAATTGAAATGCCATAGGTAAATCAATGGCATAAATGGGAACCTGGAACTGTTGGGAATAAACGATAGCCTGGTACTCTGGGGAAAAAACGGTAAATGGCAAGTAAGCGGCTTTAGAAGGATCATTTTTGGCATACAACAGACAGGCTACAGGTAACGTCACTCCAGATAAAGAAAAAAGTTTAAAAATTTGATTCACCTCCTCCGGAGCTTCTACCAGAATACAGTCAGGTTTCCAATTGGAGAGCGCGTTTTTCAAACTATTTGCTGATCCTGGACCATGATGCCTAATTCCAAAAATTTTAACCATCAAGTTTTCTTTAAGGCGGCCTCATATAAATCCCTCCATTCCGCTCTTTCCTTAACTACCGTTTCCAAATATTCATTCCAAATCAGCTGGTCTTGAATACGGTCTTGTACCACTGCTCCTTCAATACTATCAATGAGATATTTTGCCGAAAGGCGTCCATCCCCAAAAAAATGGGACATTGTTAATCCACTGTTTACTGCAGATATAGCCTCAGCTGCACTTAATGTTCCAGAGGGTGTTTTTACCTTGAGCGTGCCATCCTCTGTAATTCCATTTCTTAACTCTCTAAAAATGGTAACTAATCTTTCTATTTCTTTTAGTGTATCGTGCTCTGCTGCAGCTTTGAAGGGAATAGGGTTGCTCTCAATTTTGGATGAAACTATTTTTACCTCCTCTTCTAATTTTTCCGGAAGAGGCATAATTAGTGTATTAAATCGCCGCCTTAATGCACTAGAAAGTTCGTTAACTCCTCTATCGCGATCATTTGCTGTAGCGATAATATTAAAACCAGGAACGGCTGCAATTTCCCAGTTCAATTCTGGAATCGATAAAACTTTTTCCGATAAAATAGTGATTAAAACATCCTGAATATCAGACGGAATTCGGGTGAGCTCTTCCACTCGAACCATTTTACCTTTTTGCATGCCAATCATTACTGGGCTTGGTACTAAAGCCTTTTCCGTAGGGCCTTCCGCAATTAACCGGGCATAGTTCCAGTTGTATCGAAGAGCTTCTTCTCCCAATCCTGCAGTTCCTTGAACCAATAAAGAGGAATGACCACTGATAGCTGCAGCTAAATTTTCAGCCAACCAAGTTTTGGCTGTACCGGGAACACCCAATAAAAGTAGTGCGCGATCTGTAGCTAATGTAGCTACTGCAATTTCAATTGCCCGTCTTTGGCCAATGTATTTTGCCTCGATTTTCGTGCCGTCTGGCAATTCAGTTCCTATGATGTAGTCAACCACTGATTTCGGAGACAATTCCCAGCCTATTGGTTTTTCTCCTACATCGATTTTTTTGAGCGCTTCTAACTCCGTTTTATATTTTTCCTCAGCATGAGGTCTAATTACCTTCTTCATGATTACCTTTTTTGAGGTTACAATCTGGATAGAATTTAGCCGATTTCTCTAATTGTATAAACACCATGAGTGCTTTTGACAAACGTTCTGATGGAATATTAGGACTAGAAAATCCATTTTCTTTTAAAAAATCATCTAAAGGGCTTTCTGGGTAATAACGATCTGTTCCTAAATAAACTGCCTTTAGAAGATCTTCTTTTTTTATTGGGTTTTTCATTTTATCCTCTTTTAAATTAATAAAAAGAATAGCAGGAATCCGGTTCAAAATATTGATCCAATAAAGCTTTAACCTTTTGCTTGTCACTGGGCCCTGAAACCGCTATAATAGCTTTTCCTCCGGCGCATTGCTCTAGGGCAACGATTGGCTTTTCAATTTTTACCCCTTCTATTTGGTGTCCCCATTTTCTTGGAGTATTGCAACTCCAAATAAAATCAATTTTCTCTTCCCTGAGTAATGCTGCTAATTTTTTTCCCTTTTTTCCAGCACCCCATAACAAAAGAGGATAACTTTTATTCACCATATTTAAAGCTCGCAAATAATAAACTTTAAGTTTAAAGAAATTTTGGTCAGCATATTCTTCTTGGTTTCGCGAAGAGCGATCTACGTGATCTCTCCAAAAATGAATAATCTTAGGGCAAACTTTTATTTTAAAGCCAGCTTGAAAAAGCCTAAAACAAAAATCGTAATCTTCAGGATATTGACCCATTTCAAATCCTCCCAACTCTTCAAAATCTTGACTACTTATCATCCAAGCGGGGGAGGGGATAATGCACTCTTCAAATAGATGATTCCATGGATCGGGCGACTGTAGTACTCCATTAATCCATTTTTCATAATTTAAATATCCTTGGCCTAATTCCCCTTTATCGCAAAAATATTTAACCAATCCTGTAACAATTACCTTAGGTTGAGCTTCTATTGTTAGCCATTCTATTTTTTGTTCGGGCATCAAATCATCAGCGTCCATTCTGGTTACCCACTTGCCCTGAATATGCTTAGCGGCAAACTTAAGAGCAGGTAAGACTCCCTTTTCGTGGGGGTTTTTGAAAATTCTAACTCGAGAATCTATCCTTTTAAAATGGTCCAAAAGGTCAAAGCTATTATCTGTAGAATAATCGTCAACGGCTATTATTTCCAAGTTGGCGTAGGTCTGCCTAAGAATAGAATTCAAGCAATCCTCCAAATACTTTTCGGCATTAAAAACCGGCATGAGGATACTAACCTTTTGCACAAGAACAAATTTTATTTTTATTATCAATTCAAAAGAGTAAATTTGCCCCAATTTTAAAACATATACCCCATACATTTAAAATTATGGCAAATACAGGACGCGTAAAACAGGTAATTGGCCCAGTTGTGGATGTTGTTTTTGACAAAGAAGGTACAAATATTCCGGAAATCCTAAATGCATTAGAAATCAAGAAGCCTAATGGTGAAATCTTGGTATTAGAGGTTCAACAACACCTCGGAGAAGATAGCGTAAGAACCATTGCGATGGATGCAACAGATGGTCTTACTAGAGGCACTGAAGCAGTGGATACCGGCTTGCCCATTACTATGCCTGTAGGGGATGCAATAAAAGGCAGGCTATTCAATGTGGTAGGGGATTCTATTGACGGGATTGGAAAAGTCGAAAAAGGAGCCTCTGCCTATCCTATTCACAGAAAACCCCCTACTTATGAAGAACTATCAACCGAACAAGAAGTACTCTACACTGGGATCAAAGTAATTGATTTAATTGAACCTTACATGAAAGGAGGTAAAATTGGGTTATTTGGAGGAGCCGGTGTTGGTAAGACCGTCCTTATCATGGAATTAATCAACAATATTGCTAAAGGTTACGAAGGTATATCTGTTTTTGCTGGAGTTGGTGAACGTACTCGTGAAGGAAATGATTTGCTTAGGGAAATGATAGAAGCCAACGTTATTAAATATGGGGAGGAGTTCAAACACAGTATGGAAGAAGGAGGTTGGGATTTGTCTAAAGTAGATAAAAATGAATTGGCTAAATCTCAAGCAACATTGGTTTTTGGACAAATGAACGAACCTCCTGGTGCCCGTGCACGAGTAGCTTTATCCGGATTGACTGTTGCTGAGTACTACCGAGATGGTGATTTAAATGATCCTACCGGAGGAAAAGATATTCTTTTCTTTATCGATAATATTTTCCGTTTCACTCAAGCTGGTTCAGAAGTTTCTGCGCTATTAGGCCGAATGCCTTCAGCGGTAGGATATCAACCTACCCTAGCTACTGAAATGGGTTTGATGCAAGAGAGAATTACCTCGACTAAAAGAGGTTCAATCACCTCTGTACAAGCAGTATATGTGCCTGCAGATGACTTAACAGACCCTGCACCTGCGACAACTTTCGCTCACCTTGATGCGACAACAGTACTTAGCAGGAAATTGGCGGCACAAGGTATCTATCCAGCTATTGACCCGCTCGATTCAACCTCAAGAATATTGGATCCAGCTATCATCGGGGACGAACACTACAACACGGCTCAAAAAGTTATTGGAATACTTCAGCGATATAAAGAACTTCAGGACATTATTGCCATCTTAGGTATGGAAGAATTATCTGAGGAAGATAAAACTGTGGTACACAGAGCCAGAAGAGTACAAAGGTTCTTGTCTCAGCCATTCCATGTTGCGGAAAACTTCACCGGAATTAAAGGAGTTTTAGTTCCAATTGAGGAGACTATTAGAGGTTTCAATATGATACTCGACGGAGAAACTGATGAGTATCCTGAAGCGGCATTTAACCTTAAAGGAAATATTGATGAGGTTATTGAAGCTGGTAAAAAAATGTTGAGCGAAGCCAAATAAATTGCTGTTCTTATGATGCAGATAAACGTACTTACTCCTGATTTAGAAATTTTTAAAGGAACCATCAACTCTGTGCAAGTTCCAGGAGTTTCTGGCAGGTTTCAGGTCTTGAAAAATCACGCACCTATAGTTTCTGCCTTAGAAGAAGGCGAAATCTTTTTTACTACCGCATCTGCTGTTTACGAATACTATGACTTAGCTGAACAAAAAGTTAAGACTGGTGAAAAAGAAGGACAATTCTTTAGATTTAAAATTTCAGGTGGATTCATCGAAGTTTTAAATAATCAAATATCTTTATTAGTTAGAGGTGTTAGTCTTCCCGACTAATGCCTCTATCTCATTTGGATGAAGTGGAACATCAGAACATAAATCCAAAGCTTCACCTTCCGTTATTAAAAAATCATTCTCCAGTCTGATTCCCAAGTTTTCTTCCTTTATATAAATGCCAGGTTCAACGGTTAATACCATACCCGCCTGCAGCTCAGTATATCTTCCCCCAACATCATGTACATCCAAGCCCAAGAAATGAGAAGTGGAGTGCATAAAATACTTTTTGTACAAAGGCGCCTCAGGAGACTGGTTTTTTACCTTGTCTTTGTCTAATAAACCCAAACCTATTAGGGCCTCAGATACATAGTTTCCCATTTCCTTTTGGTATTCATCTAATCTTACCCCTGGCTTGAGCATTCCCGATGCTATTTTCATCAAACTCCATACCGCTTCATATACTTGACGCTGCCGAGATGAAAAAGTTCCATTGACAGGAACACATCTCGTCATGTCAGCGGCATAATTCCCGTACTCTGCACCAAAATCCAATAAGAGTAGATCACCATCTTTTAATTCCTTGTTATTCTTGGTATAATGAAGAACACAGCTATCACCACCAGAAGCTACAATGGACTTAAAAGCCGCCCCAGACGCCCCTCTCTTCAAAAATCCTCCAATTAAAGCAGCCTCCACTTCATACTCAATAGCACCTGGTCTAACTACTGATAAACTCTCTTTAAAAGATGAACCACTTATTGCTATTGCCTCTCTTATTGTATAAATTTCATCTTCTGATTTTATAGCCATCATATTATCCAAAATCGGCCTAGCTCTTTTGAAAAGATGTAATGGATAGGCTGATTTTAATTCTTCTGCCACTCTAACGTGAATATCCTTAACAGGGCTATGAAAATGATCGTTTTCATTATAGTTCAGATAAACGGATTCAGCCAAAAGAATCATTTCTCTCAAAATGCGATCCATATCTTCCCTCCAAAAAATTTTTTTTATGCCCGATAACTCTTCCGCTTGCTCTTTTGAAAGGCGATATCCTTCCCATGTCAACAAATGGGCATCTGCCCTCCGTATGAAAGCCACCTCCTCAAATCCCTTTTTCTTGCAATTTGGAAAAATGACCAATACGGTCTCCTCTTGATCTAAACCGGATAAATAATACAGTTGATTGTTCTGCCGAAATGGATAAAAAGTATCTCCAGTTCTTGGCATCTCTTCGTTAGAATAAAATATAGCAATACTATTGGGGGCCATATTTTCAGCAAATCTTTTCCGATTATTTATGAAAAATTCTACCGGCAATGGTTTATATTTTTGAAACATCTGGCTCATTATTATTTATCTGGAAAGATAGCCCATAAATTATCAAAAGAAGGTCCCCAACAATCTACTCTTTCAAGGGTAGGAATAGGTTTGGATATTTTAGAAAGCAGATCAAAAGAAAATCTCAAGTTAGAACAACCGTAATTATCCAAATACAATACTTTTCCTCCCGTTTTATCCGCTAGACAAGTGTAGTCCGAAAATGCAGTGGCATTAATAGCATTAGGGTCTAGATAGCTCAAGGTGTGGATGGTAATCCCCTCCGCAGTAATTTCCTCCGCCCATCTGCAAATATCTATCTTCCGATTAGGACAAGTATCGGCCCCATCACTCACCAAAAAAATAGCTTTTTTTTTAGCCCCATTTGAGAAAAGTTCTGGAGCCCTGAGCAGTCTTTCAATCATAGGAGTCGTCCCATCCGGAATTAAAAACCTTAACGTATTGGTAAATGCTCTTTCCGAAAGACTCCCTGCCTTTATCCAGTTTTTTGGCGTCTTGCCACAATCTCCGTCTATTGTTCCTAATCCTACCAGGACATGACTTGGAATATTGGCATATACTGTTGCAGCCATTTCTTTCATCACCTCAAACCTGGTGGTCCCTTTACAAGGAACTTTTTCCATCACCATAGACCCCGTTATATCAAGTAACAAGACTATTTCATCATAGGATTCTAACCAATCTATTCCCGACATAATTCCTCCTCCAGCTAGAAAATTTGACGAAATTTTTGACGACTTCTCCTCCTCTCTGAAAGGAGGTTCCTTCGTCTTTAGTACCTCAGCTAGATAATTATAATTTTTTAATGCAGAGTGATTAGTAGAGTCAAGGATTAGCGCCTTTTGAAAATAAGCTTGAGCTGTCACCAGATCCCTCTCGTGTACATGCAAATGCTGATCTAACCCAGCCCTTCTATGCGCCCCCCTGCCTTGATTCACCACGGTAATATATCCTAATAAATTATTAACAACACTGTGAATTTCCTCACTCTGGCCGGGATGTGTCCACCATAAAGTCTTCCTCAATGCTTTTATAGCCCCACTATAATTCTTAGTGTGAATTTTTGATAAGCCTTCGGCAAAAAATAGATAAGCCTTAGATTTTGCAACTTCTTCTTCATCATAAGAATAAAATGCCTTTTCTAGAATGTCCAAAGCCAGATGCGGCTTTTCTGTTATGGCCAACCCTATTGCATATGCTATTGCAAAAGTGAAATTGTCAGGTAAAATTTGATAAGCCGATCTAAAGTACTGGACTGCTTTTTCATAAGATTCTTCCTCAAAAGCTAAATTCCCCAGATAATATTGGCGATAGGCAAATTGATGATTTCCTAAACTGGTGATATTAACCCCTTTTGATGGGATCCAAACCACCATGAAAAAAATAAAAATAAAGCGCGCGCTATAATTGATCTTCCACTGCCTCAATTTCCTTTAAATTAATCTTGGGAAAAAATTCCATTAATCTTGATTTCGCTTTACTTCGAACCTCATCATCTATATATGCTGCGATAGTGACTAATCCAAAACTCAATATACCCCAATCATCTGTGTATCCCAAAAAAGGTGTTAAATCAGGAACTGCATCAATAGGAGAAATAAAATAGGCAATGGAGCCAAGAATTATGTTTTTAGCCCACAAAGGCGTCTCCCTTCGAGTATAGGCATAATACATAAGTAAAGAGGCATAACTTATTCGTAAACCCGCTTTTTGACTATAGCGCTTTAACTTTTTAAAAAAATTTGAAAAAACCTTCTTGTTTCTGGTCATATCTGCAATTATGCGGATATCATCTCCAGATGCTTAGTGGCTCTGTTGGTAAAATCAATTGACCTGAAGACAAATCCTTCATTGGAAAAATGCTCCAATACCCTTGGTAACGCCCACAACATTTTATCGGCTGACTTCAAACTATCATGAAAAACAATAATACTACCATTTACAGCATTATCAATAACATTTTTGAGGCATTCTTCTTGTGTAGTTTCCGAATCAAAATCCCCACTGAGTACACTCCACATTACAATTTTGTAATGACGCTGCAGAAATTTTGCCTGCTTCGGTCTTAACTTGCCATATGGTGGCCTGAATAAGCCGGTTCCAGTTAAATGTTCTGTATGCCTAACATCGTGAAAATAATTGATGTTATCTTCATTCCAGCCATTCAAGTGAGAGAAAGTGTGGTTTCCTACTTGGTGCCCTCGATCTATAACCTCTTGAAATAACTCTTGATTTTCTTTTATATTTTTGCCTACCATAAAAAAAGTGGCACTTGCATTATACGCATCTAATACATTTAATACATCTGGCGTAACATCAGGAACTGGACCATCATCAAATGTCAAAAACAACTCTTTTTTATTCGTTGGAATTTGCCAAATGAAATTAGGAAATAGTTTTTGTATGAATTGAGGGGTGTTAACTAGATACATTAAATTTGTGTTTATATGTTTGACGTTGGAATTTTATTACATATATAACGATTCGTTATTCTTATTAGCTGCATTATTAGGAATTTTTTAACTGTTTTTTTTATTAAATGTTCACTGAAACCTTATAAAAACATTTCATGAGACTAAGATTTGCTCCAAGTCCGACTGGTCCCCTACATATAGGAGGGGTACGAACAGCCCTTTACAATTATTTACTAGCTAAAAAAAACAATGGTAAATTCATTCTGAGAATTGAAGATACCGATCAAAATAGATTCGTTTCAGGGGCCGAAAAGTATATCCAGGAAGCCCTTGAATGGTGTGGGATCATACCAGATGAAAGTCCTTTTATTGGCGGTCCTTTCGGACCGTACAGACAATCTGAAAGAAAACATCTTTACCGTAAATATGCAGACCAATTGATTGCTAATGGTTCTGCATATTACGCATTTGATACACCGGAATCACTTGATTCCAAAAGAAAAGAGGATCCAAATTTTATCTATGGACACAAGGTGCGAATGCAAATGCGAAATAGTCTTGCGCTACCAGAAGCAGAAGTGCAAGAATTATTGGCTAACCAAACTCCTTTTGTCGTCAGACTTAAAATTCCTGAAAAAGAATCCATTGCATTCTCTGATCTTATAAGAGGTGCCGTTTCCTTCCAGGGTAGTGATCTTGACGATAAAATTATCCTTAAAGGAGATGGCTGGCCAACCTATCATTTAGCAAATATTGTAGATGATTACCTCATGCAAATTACTCACGTGATTAGAGGAGAAGAATGGTTATCAAGTACCCCTCACCATATCTTACTGTACAAAATGTTGGGCTGGGAGGATAAAATGCCTCATTTCGCCCATTTACCACTACTGCTTAAACCTTCCGGAAAGGGCAAACTTTCCAAAAGAGATGGTCAGGCATTAGGAATACCCGTTTTCCCCATTGATTGGGTATCTAATAATGATCACTTTGATGGTTTTAGGGAAAAAGGGTTTTTGCCGGAGGCTGTTATTAATTTTTTAGCCTTATTGGGATGGAACCCGGGCGATGAAAGAGAGCTGTTTTCCTTATCCGAGTTGATTGATTCTTTTGATTTGAAAAATGTAGGAAAATCAGGTTCTAGGTTTGACATCGAAAAAGCAAAATGGTTTAATCAACAATACATTATCCACAAAGAACCGCAAGAATTAGCCAAGCTGGTTTTGCCGATCTTAAAACGACATCAAATTGATGCGGACCTCAATACTGCAATTGCCTTTTGTCAACTGATGAAAGAAAGAGTAAATCTGCTTGAAGACTTTTGGACTAACGGATATTATTTCTTCCAACCGGTCGAAAACTATGATGAAAAAATGGTCAGAAAAAAATGGTCCATTGAATTTCGACCCATTTTCGAACACTACCTTTCATTGCTCCAAGAATTGGTTGAATTTACCGCAGAAAAAATTCAAGCCTTGACCAACGAGTTCATGGAATTAAAAACCCTTTCACCAGGTCAGATTTTGCCAGTATTAAGATTGGGATTAGCTGGAACCATGAAAGGGCCAGCGGTATTCGAAATGATGGAATTACTGGGAAAAGAAAGGGTGATAGAAAGAATGGAAACCGCCCTAACCGATTTCGATAATATGTCCTAATTTTATAATAAATAAACTATTTGTACCGTTCCCATCTTCTTATGAAAAAAAACCGATACAAAAACCCCCTTCTGTATCTTTCGGTCGCGCTGACCTTTTCTATTCATATTGAGGCATATTCTTTGGTGACCCAACGAGATACGCTTTTTGACACCCTACCTTGTAATGTGGGAAATATTGGAATTTGGTTAGATTCAATTCAGTCCGATTTAATTTTTAATGATACCCTGCAGACATGTGATTCTAATTTTAGAGTGGTTACTAATGATTTGTCCGAGGAAGATATCAATATTGGAAATTGTCAAACTAAACTTTTCAATATTTTTATTGGGGACAGTTGTGGGGTAAAAGATACCCTTCCTGTTCAACTAAACACCATCGATAATGAACCGCCAGTTCTTATTGGAATACCCAGCAGTAACTTATTTCTGTCGTGTAGCGATCCTATTCCCCCTCTCCCCAAAGTTACCGCACGTGACAATTGCCTCGACTCAATAACTATTAATGCAAATATTACCCTTGATTCAATATTCAGAGAATTTGGTTCTTGTTATTATGAATATTCTGTTGAATATCGTTGGACGGTAACAGACGGATGTAATCCACCAGTAAGCGGCTCCTTTTTTCTTAACGTTCAAGATTTCGATGCTAATGACCCATTTTTTGGAGCACCGACCTTTACTGTTCCCCCAGATATCACCATTCAGTGTTCGGAAGACCCTTACAATTTAGATCTCACAGGTAGACCCTCTGAGATAACAGACAATTGTGATCCTGATATTGCCAATAGACCTCCATTATTTGAGGACCAAATTATAGCAAACAATTGTTCAGGAAATTACATTATTGAAAGAACATGGACCGTTATAGATACTTGTGGTACAGTATCCTTACCTGCAACACAAATAATTACGGTTGTGGATACCATTCCTCCTCAATTTACAGCACCCAAGGATACCATCCTCCCAAACTGTGATTTGTCAATAAATTTAGATTTATTAGGTCAACCTGTTGATTTAGTAGATAATTGTTCCTCAACCGAACAAATAATAGTTTATGTTAGCCATATAGACACCTTGCCGGGCGATTGTTCAGGACTATTTACCATTATAAAACATTGGATTATAGAAGATGAATGTGGTAATCAGGCTACTCATGCTCAGTCTATAAGCTTTTCAGACAACACGCCTCCTGTATTCGTAACACCTCCCACAGATACCATAATTACTTGTTTTTATTCAGAAAATATTGATAGTATTTTTAATCAATGGATTTCCAACCTTGGCGGGGCAATTGCTACAGATAATTGTTCATCAGATGACCAATTGACATGGTCCACTTATGTGGGAAATCAATCGGATCCTTTTCTACCATCAACTGAATGTAGAGTAGGCGCTGCAATAAGAATGCAAATTGTCAATTTTAGTGTAACTGACGAATGCGGCAATACAACAATTGCGCAAGCCTCTTTTAGCCTGGTAGATAATGACCCTCCTATGCTATCCAATTGCCCCTTAGATACAGTTTTAAATCTAGAAAATGACGCTTGTTTCGCTCTTATTGGGTGGCCTATTCCCGCAATTACCGAGAGTTGTCCAGACGTAATTATTAACAGTACTATTACTCAAGAATTGCCTGTTATTAGTGCTAGTGAGGCTACCGATAGTAGTTCATTTGGTTCAGTTGCGCCCATAACATTTTCATTGCCTGCTCCTGATAAAAACCTTGCTTACCATCCATCCAAACCTTTTACATTGACCATTGATCTTCAAAATGTTAATATTGAAGACCCAAAAGAGTATTTCTCTGTATTAGATGAAAACAACCAATTAATAGGGATAACTAATCATACACCGTCCCCAACTATGGAGCCTTGTCAAAACAGCTCTACTTCATTCCAAATTTCTTTGGAAACATTTGCGAACTGGATCGACGATGATTCAATTTTTATTAAATTAATCCCCAATCCTCCCGTAGATAATATCCCTGGATCAGATATTGATCCAATTTGTTCTGGGGTAAGCACAGCATCGGTAAACTTAACCTACGCCACCATTGAATATTCGGGTTTAAGTCTTTTTTATCAATTAGATGATCAAAATCCTATTCAAATTATAAATCTTTCTGCTGATTCCTTCTTTGTTGAGGTATATCCGGGCAATCACAGTTTAAATCTAATTACCATAGATTGTGCTGGAAATTCCGATACTTGTACCTCCAATATAATGGTTGAAGATATACAGAAGGTTTCCGTTTTTTGTCCGGATCCAATAACTGTAGCAATAGATTCCAATTATTGTTATGCCTCTTTACTTCCCCCGCTTCCCTCTATATCGGATAATTGTATTCCCAATCAAGATACCATTGATTATTTTTCAGGATTCACCCTAGATGGAGCTTCTGATTTACCTTTTACTCCTGGAATTCCAACTGAAGCCATACTTTTCGAAGTAGGAATAAATAATATGACCTATTATGTAGAAGATGAAAGTGGATATAAAGATTCTTGTACCTTCTCTATCAATATCCAAGATGTTCAAAGTCCGGAAGCTAAATGCAAAAACGATACGGTTTTGATCAATCCTGGTTTTGATCAATCTTATTTAGTTGCTATTGAAAATGTAGATGCTGGGAGTTTTGATAATTGTGCACTAACTAACCTCTATATTAATTTCCCAGTAATTACTTGTACTGATTATCCAGAAAAAGAACTTTACCTAATTGCAGAAGATGAAGCTGGAAATAGAGACTCTTGCGGATTCGTTGTAAAAATTGAAAAATTGCGTCCTCAGACGAGTTTCTCTATTACAGATTGCTCCAGTGGTCGTCTCGAACTTTTTCCGGGTCCCCCAGAAGGTAATTTTTCTTTCTTTTGGTCTGGACCTAATGGGTTTTCTTCTTCCAATGCTTTTTCTGTTATCAATGACGCCGATGAATCCCTAGAAGGATTTTATAAACTTACCCTGCTTGGGTTTGATGGGTGTTTCACAGAAGACAGCATCTTCGTCCCCGCCGAAGCATTACCTTATAAACCCGTTCTTTCCAGCATTGGAACGAAGTGTGAAGGAGAACAAATAATGCTGAATATCGACGGTCCCACGCCTAAAGGCGATTCCATTCAATATTATTGGTACGAGAATAATCAATTGCTAGGGATTTCCGATTCAAACTCTTTAAAATATACCGTCCCAGCAATGGGAAATAATCCCAATTTATCCGTTAGGGTTTCAAAAAAAGCCTGCTTAGGTCCCCCATCTGCTCCTCAAACCATATTTATTAATGAGGCACCATTGGTTGAAATATCCTCAACTAATAATTCCTACTGTTCTGGATCTATTGTTCAACTTAATGTTAATGATCCTAATACTTCCTTTGAATATTTTTGGAAAGGACCTGATGGCTTTTCTGCAAATGGAGCATCCATAGATTGGCAGGGAGTACAATCCGGTTGGATAACACTTTCTGCCAATAATGGACAATGCCAATCCATAGAAGATTCCCTTTTTATCGAAATAACTCCAGCATGGCCAACTCCTCTTATTATGCCCATAGATACCTTGTGCTTAGGAGATTCCCTCCTTCTAATTTCGCCATCTTTAAGCCCAGGTGCAAAATTTACTTGGACCGGGCCAAACAATCAAATTTTTGAGACAGAAACAGAAGAATTATTAATAGAAAAGGTGACCACTGATCAAGAGGGTTTCTGGAATGTAACTCAGAATATTGAGGGGTGTAACACTCCCACATCCAATAGCCAATACGTAGCCGTACAATCTTTGCCGGATTTGGAACTGGAATGGCAAGACACCACTGTTTGTCCTGGAAATTTAATTGAATTTAGTTTCAACACCTCTACCCAAATTGCTGCTATCAACTGGTCTGGGCCTCAGGGGTTCACTAGTAATAATTCCAGCTTTACTATTAATGATATCCAACCTAATCAAGCTGGCCTTTATTCATTGACAGTGAGGGATCAATTAGGCTGCACCCTGTCCAATAATCTTAACCTTGAAATATCTGAAAGTCCAACAATAGACCAAATAAGCTTAGACTTACCAGATTGTTTTGGGAATGGCCAAAGTGGTACAATCCGTACATTAATTACCTCATTTGACCCTAATCTGACTTTTCAATGGACTAATCCTAACAACGATACTATCTCTGAATCCCAAGATCTTATTTTAGAAAATATTTCCAGTATGGATAATGGCATATATACCTTTTTTGTCACTAATTCCATAGGATGCCAAAGTAATGATATTATTGACTTACAAGTACCTCCTGCTCTGCCTTCCCCATCCAATTTGGAATTAGCCTCTACAACAATATGTGAAGGAGAGACCGCACAAATAACTGTTGCAGAACCTATTGGAATTTCCGTAGAATACCTTTGGATTACTCCCAATGGTCCCATAGAAACTTCAGAACCTATTTTATATTTCGAAGAAGTCTCTTTGCAAGATTCTGGAAATTATTCCGTTCAATTCAAATATGAAGGCTGTTTTTCATCTACTTCTAATTCAACCTTACTTTCTGTAATTCCCGTACCAACGATTCAAGCTTCTATTCAAGATGTAGCTTGTGAGGGACAAGCCTTTCAATTGATGGCTTCTGGGCCTAGTCTTACTCAATTTAGTTGGCAAGGTCCTGATTTCAATGCCAATATTGCCAACCCTACCGTAAATAATGGAAAGTCAGGTGCTTATATTTTGAATGGATTCATTGGAGGCTGTATGGCTATTCCCGATACGCTTATTATTGATTTAAAAACAGTTCCAGAGCCCCCTCTCTTGACCTCAAGTGGCCCAGTTTGCCTTATAGACGCTACAGGTTTTCTACAATTAACTATAGAAACGCCTTCCCCATCCGACTCTACTTCTTATAATTGGTTTGTATTCGACGAATTAATTTCAAAAACTGATGATCCAAATTTAATTATAGAAGATTTTTCTAGCTATCAATCGGGCGTATATGGATTTTCTACAACAGCTGAAAGAAGTGGGTGTGTTTCAGATCTTTCAAATATCGTCAATGTTACTTTCTCTCAAGCTCCCGAAAATAGAGCATTTGCAGGAGTGGATAAAGAAATCTGTTCCTCTTCTATATTAACTTTGGACGCTTCAGCACCTGCTGTAGGGACAGGAAAATGGAGTATTGTTAGTGGTCCCGACCAGGGAGTAGTTATCGTTAATCCTAGTCTTCCAAAATCTGATGTTACCAACTTAGTTCCCGATACAACTTACATCTTCCGGTGGACCTTATCAGATGGATTCTGCCAAAATTATGATTTTGATGATGTCGAGGTTAAAATAACCCGCCAAGCTACAGTTGAAGCTGGTGATGATATCTTAGCATGCAATGCTAACACCACCCAATTGAGCGCCACTGAAGTAACTACCGGGATAGGTAGCTGGGTACAAAATCCACTACAAGAATTAATTGGCGTCAGAATTATAAATCCTAATGACCCGAATTCATCAATAACTGGTTTGGAACCTGGTAATCAATATAAATTTACCTGGGTAGTAGCGAGTGCTTGCGGCACAACAACCGATGATGTCTTTGTCGTAGTATCTGATCCTAATCCAGATGCTGGAGAAGATTTTGTCCTTTGTAGCAATGATACCTCAGTACAATTAAATGCAGCTGAACCTACAATTGGTAGTTCAGGTCAGTGGAGCGCTACTGATGCCTCCATTAGTTTTTCAAACCCAGGATTTCACCGCACTACTGCCGCGGGTCTAAAGAGCGGAATTAATACTTTTGTATGGACCATAGATCAAGGTATTTGTGGGCCTTCCTCAAGAGATACTCTTTATATTGACTTTACCCCCAGCCCCATTGCCAATGACGATACTTATGAAATTCCTTTTCAACAGGAAGCATCATTAAATATTCTATTAAACGACAGTACTTTCGGGGAAGATATACAACTTAATTTAGTGCAGTACCCAACTGGAGGGAATATCTCCATTGAAAATGATACCTTAATTGAATATTCTCCCAATGCTTTATTTGTTGGAGCAGACCGATTGATTTATGAAATATGTGTTGAAAATTGTTCTTGTGCAATGGCAGAAGTTAACCTGCAAGTTGGAGCCGATGCTCCTTGTACCGTGCCTACTATTTTTACGCCCAACGGAGATGGCATCAATGATCAACTGATTATTACTTGCTTACTAGATGACACAGGTTATCCAGATAGCCAAATTACCATATACAACAACTGGGGTGATGAAGTTTACCGCTCTCCAATTCCCTATCAAAACAATTGGGACGGAACTTATAAAGGAAAAAACTTGCCTGTTGGAACCTATTATTATATCCTTAATTTTGGGTCTGGAGGTTCTCCAGTTGCCGGCTTTATAGTGATTCAAAGATAACGATGAAAAAAATATGGACTATATATGTGCTGTTGAGTTGCCCTCTTCTTTTAGTGGCACAACAAGAAGAGCAGTTTACGCAATATATGTTCAATCGTCCTGGATATAATCCTGGATATGCAGGTAGTGACGGAGGATTGTGCCTTACCTCCATAATTAGAAATCAATGGATTGGCCTGGAGGGTGCTCCACAGTCTCAACTAATAACTGTCAATACCCTTCTTGCCAATACCCGGGTAGGCTTGGGCGGAACAATTATGAGACAAAGTATTGGTCTCTCTGAAAAATTAACTATTGAAGGAATATATGCCTACAGGATACCCTTTGCACGGGGGATTTTGGGTATAGGTATTCAAGGTTCTCTAAGACAGTTTAAGGTTAATTTCCAAAATGCCATTGCCACTACTCCAATTGAAATGGATGGGGCCATTCCGGGTGGGGTTAGTAGCAAATTAGCTCCAAATTTTGGTATGGGGATTTACTATGATTCCCAGTCGTTCTATTTTGGAATTTCTAGTCCACGCCTGCTTAATATCAATATTGATCATGGGTCAGATGACCTCATTATCTCCAGAGAGGTTCAACACTTTTACGGAATGGCAGGAATGTCCTTTCAACCCGTTCCAGGCTTGAAAATCCAACCTCAAATTCTCCTAAAAATAACACAGAATAGTCCTATTGATGCAGATTTTAATATCCTACTTGGCCTTTTAGAACACCTCAGTGTTGGGGTTTCTCTCCGCACAGGTGGTTCGAATGTATCTGGAATTGGAGAATCTCTTTCCATAATGGGAGCCACTCGGATTACTAAAAATATTTTAATAGGAATTGCTTGGGATTCCACCCTCTCGGAGTTGAAAAATTATAGCGATGGAACCATTGAAATCGCCCTTAGATTATCTTTTGGTGGAGCATCTGTCGGTAATAATTTGGAGAATGTGGAAAATGGAAGAATTTTTAATGCATATTAACATAGGTTTATGACCCAGTTAACACTTTCTAAAATTTCCTTTATTACCGTAATAGTTTACCTTTTTGGAGGCTTTAATATTTCCTACATACACGCCCAAAAAAAACTAAAAAACCCCACCATTCAAAAAGAAGTAAGCATTCAAAATGCAAGAAATTTAAACTCTGATGGTTATGACTTTGCTCCTGTAAAATATAGAAACGGACTAGTCTTCGTGACCTCTAGAAGAAAATCAGGGCCTCAGGATACTCAGACAGGAGAAACTTTCTTTGAACTTTGGTTTAGCGAACTAGACGCCAACCAACAACCCTTAGAGCCCAATCTTTTTTCTATCCAGTTAAAATCTCAATTTCACGAAAACGCAGTAGCTTTTTCCAGAGATGAAAATAAAATATACTACACCAGAAATAGCTCAGAAGTTAGTAGTCTAACGGGCCGAAAAGTTTTAAATATATTTGAAGCCACTAGAAATCGAGAGACCTGGACCAATCAACAGCCATTGCCTTTTAACGGTAAAGACTATTCCTGTATGCATCCCACCCTGACTCCCGATGGAAACAAAATGATTTTTGCATCTAATATGCCAGGTGGTATGGGGGGCTTTGATCTCTTCTTAATTGAAAAAAAAGATGATCAGTGGTCCAAACCCATAAATTTAGGACCTGAAGTAAATACCCCAGACAATGAAGTCTTTCCCTTTTTTCACGAAAGTGGAATGCTTTTTTTTTCTTCGGATGGACACAGAGGATTAGGAGGATTTGATCTTTTTATGATCGATTTATCTGGTCCAAAATGGGGCGCCATCGCCAATCTCGGAATACCCTTTAATTCTGAACAAGATGACGTAACCTTTTACCTCAATAGCGAAAGTAATGCCGGTTTTTTTGCCTCTAGTAGGACAAGAGGAAAGGGGAAAGATGATATTTATAGATTTGAAGCACCGCTAGGAATACAAGGAGTGGAAGTACCCGAACTTAGAAGAATTATTGTTAGGGTTGCAGATGACGCCTTCGGCAAAAAGGCGGTAGGTGCGGCTATTCGAGTTTTTGATATAACAGATAAAGAAAATAAAGACCTGGATGACCTTTACCAGGCCGACTGGGTCCCAAACCCTAGTTTACCGGGCGTCTTAACCCTGAAGCTCTCACCAAAGCAGCCAGAAGACTTACCGCCCCCTGATTACCTGACTTCCAATAATGGAGTGATAACCTTGGATCTTGAAGCCAATAAAAAATTTTTACTTCACATTAGTAAACCTGGGTTTGAAACCAAAGAAGTTACCGTTAATACAAATGATCTCAAACCAGAACCCCTATACGTTTTTTTAGAACCAACCCAATGTATTCCCTACGTTGGAAAAACAATATCTGAAACCACTGGAAGAGCACTATCCTTCACAGAAATCATTCTAAGAAATGAAAATACGGGGAACTCTACTTTGCAATACTCTGATCAGGCTGGTCTCTTTACTTTTTGTCTTGACCCTAATTCTCAATACACCCTAATAGGAGAAAAACCAGGACATAATACAGGTCTTTCATCCATCTCCACCACGGCAATTTCTAACCCGTCTCCTATGGAAGGAACGCTTCGTTTGAGCGCAAATAATGGTAACTTTTCCAATGCTCCTGGAATTAGAACGGGTAGTATTTTAATCTTAGAGGACATCTCTTATGATTTTAACAAATCTCCAATTAGGATTGGAGATGGACGTGAATTTAAAGAATTAGGCTATTTAATGCTCCAATACCCAACTATGGAAGTGGAGATGAAATTTCATACAGATACTAGAGGACAAGAAATTTTTAATCTCCAATTGTCCGAAAATAGAGCACAATCTGCTAAAAGGCAACTAGAACAATTAGGAATCCCTTCCTATAGAATAACTACCACTGCAAAAGGAGAAGCTCAACCAAGGAATCACTGCAAAAATGGGGTAAATTGTGACGATACAGGACACCTTTACAACCAAAGGGTAGAAGTAATTATCACAAAGCTTCAAGAAAGTATTCCCTATCAATACAGTTCCAAAGGATTAGTTTTCCAAAAATAGGTGCTGAATCAAAAATTTTTTTGGGGGTTTTCTCTTCAAACTAAACTCTGGCTTTGTTAATTAAAGTCAACATTTTTGTTAAATCAAAGTTAAAATCTTATTTTTGAATGCTTCGATTTCTCAATTTAAATATTAATTAGACCATATATAATTGCCACTTTCAGGGAAGTGTCACCTATTTTTTATACTGCACAAATAGAGAAAACAATGAACCATAAAACCATAATTTCGGGAAGATTGGAATTTGGTAATCAGCGAACCTTTGAAAAGGTTTTGAATATGTATGTCCAAAGGGTGGAGAATTACTTTAAGGGGGATATTGTCTTCAAGCTGGAAGAGGTTATGGATGAAAGTAGCTTTTCTATTTCAATTCCCCGTTTTATTGGTCAATCCGGAGAAAAAACCTGGCTTAATACTGTAAATTTACTTGAATATATTACTCAATTTTCCGTAGCTGGTGCAATAGACTTGTGGATGGTTGAACAAGGAAAAATTCTTAAACACAAGCATATTGAACCCAAAGGTGATAAAATTGCTGTTCAATCTTACTTAAAAGGAAGGGCTTTGGCATCTAAACCTGGGATGGAAAATAAAGCTAGAGATGCCTTTAATGCCGCTATTGAAAAATATGCTAAACACGCTCTTGCCTACGAAAGAAGGGGCTATGTCAATTACAAATTGGGTAATATAGAAGATGCTTTGTACGACTTCAATAAAAGTATCACCCTGCATCCTGCTAACCCTGACCCTCATGTTGGAGCAGCTATCGTTAAACTCACACAAAATCATTATGAAGAAGCCCTGCCTTATTTAGATAATGCGATAAAAAATTCTATCCCACATCAACCAGTGTATTGGCAGGCCCGAAGGTTAAAAGCTGAATCGTATAATGCTTTGAATCAATTCGACTTAGCAATTAAAGAACTTAAACTATTCACCTCCCGAAATTTTGAAAAAACCAACCCTAATTTTGAATACATTGCTAAAGCGTTTTTTGATTACGGTAAAGCCCTGCTCAATCTAGGGAACTATTTAGATGCCATAGAAATGTTTGATAAAGCAATTCTATTTATCAAAAATAATAACCAAATTCCAGTTCCCGAGATCCTCCCACTCAAAACAAAAGCCATGGAAAAGGCTGGTAAAAACTCAACCTTAGAAGATTCTGTTGTTAAATAGAAAATGCTTTACAGAATTAGGCTGATCCTGTTAGTTTTAGGAACTGTATTTGTAATCCCCATATTTTCTCAAACTGCTCAAGAAATAGTAACAACTAAAACAGCTAAGCCTAGGTTAGTCAAACAATACCAACTTGCAAAAAATCTAGCCTATGAAGGACAGCGGTCAGCAGCTTTAAAAATCCTTGAACAACTCATTTCTAAAGAGCCTACTTTTATAGAAGCGTTATTTCTTAAAGCGGCTATTCATTACGACGAAGGGGCATTTGAAAAGGCAATAGATTACTATGAAAAAGGCCTCCAATTAGATCGTGATTTTGATGACTTTATCCTGTATCAGTTGGGAATGAGTTACAGTCAAGTTGATGATTTTCAAAAAGCAATTACCTATTTAAATGATTTTGTCGCCATCAAAAACGAATCTAGCATTTGGGCAAAACGAGCACGACAAAAATTGGATCTATTTAAGTTTCAATACGATTTGATTAACCATCCAATTCCATTTTTGCCCCAACCTCTTAAAGGAGCTATTAATACAGAACACTTAATGGAATATTTGCCAACCCTTTCAGCGGATGGCCAATTATTAATTTATACTTGTCGAAATCAAGGTCAAGAAGATTTATGGTTCAGCACGCTTCAAAATGATAGCTGGAGTGCAGGGCAGCCTATTCCTAATATTAATACAAAAGACAATGAAGGTGCACAATCCATTGCCCCTGATGGAAAAACTATTGTATTCACAGCCTGTAATAGGCCAGATGGATTAGGCAGCTGCGATCTCTATATATCCTTTTATAATGGCCAAAGCTGGACAACACCTTCCAATATGGGTCCTCACATCAATAGTGGATCGTGGGAAAGTCAACCCTGTTTAGCTGATAATGGAAATCTTTTATTTTTTGCTAGTAATAGATCTGGAGGAAATGGAGGGGCCGATATTTGGTACAGCAAAAAAAATAAAGTAGGCGACTGGACCATACCAGTAGTATTAGATAGCACCATAAACACCCCTGAAGATGATCAAGCTCCATTTTTCCACCCCGATAATCAGACGCTCTATTTCATGTCTAAAGGTCATCTTGGATTAGGTGGATTTGACCTCTTTAAATCCCAAAAAGACCAAAATGGAAATTGGTCAAAACCCCAAAATTTAGGATATCCTATAAATTCAAAAGCCAATGAGGGCGCCCTATTTGTTTCCCTAGATGGCACTAGAGGTTATTATGATACTGATATGACAGGAAAAGCAGATCTTTATACTTTTGAAATGCCCCTGTCCACTCGGCCCAATAAAGCTACTTATGTAAAATGTACCGTGCTAAACGAAGAAACCCTCAAACCTCTAAAAGTCCAGGCTACACTTACTAATCTATCCAACTTAGATGCGAGCTCCTCATCACCAATTAACGCTCAATCGTTCTTTTCTTCTGATCCAAATGATGGCACATTCTTAATCTGCCTACCTATCGAAAATGATTATAGTTTACAAATAGAATTAGAAGGCTATTTTTTCTACTCCGAAAATTTCGCCTTACAATCAGGGGCTTCAAAAGACAGTATTTTTGAAATGACCGTGCTATTAAAACCTATCAAATTCGTTGAATCCAATAATGAAAATGAAATAATTTTAAAAAACATATTCTTCAGTTCAGGTACTTCCCAGTTGAATCCAGAATCTTCAATAGAACTTCAAAGACTGGTTGTATTGCTTCAAAATAATCCAAGGTTAAAAATTAGAATTAATGGCCATACAGATGACGTAGGCAGTCCTGAGGATAACTTACTCCTATCGGAAAAAAGAGCGTTTTCTGTTTATCAATATCTGGTAAATAGCGGCATCGAACCCTCCAGACTTGACTTCAAAGGATTCGGCGAATCTCAACCTATTTTAGCCAATGACACAGAAGAAAATAGAGCTAAAAATAGACGCACTTCCTTCCAAGTAATCAGTATTGACTAACGGGTCCTTTTAGATAAATAATCCCTTCCTGCTTGTAAACCTAAAGCTTTAAAATTTTGGGGAGAACGTTCTGATAACCAAACAGGTATAGTAGAAAATAACTTAAACAACCTTTTAAAAACGGGCAAATAAATCCCTGTTAATTGCTCTTCATGAGAACATACCAAAAGGATATACTTCCTTCCAACCAAACGCTCAATTTTAAAAAAATCTCCTTCATTATCAGTTGGAACTAATTGGTATAAAGACTCCAAAATTCGCTTTAATTGCTTCTGACCTCCTCCTAATGCAACTTTAATTTCGGTTTGTTTTCCAACTACGATCAATCCACATCTATCTCCTTTTTGCAAAATAATATTGGCCAACATTAAAGTCATATTAATCGCATATTCAAAAATAGACATAGACCCTACCCCCTCTTGCAACATGGGCCTAGTGGAGTCTAAAATTATATAAACATCCCTTATTCTATCAGATTGATACTTATTAACCATAAGTTCCGCCTTTCTTCCACTAACCCGCCAATTTATTTTTCTAGTATCATCACCAGTATTATATGGAAGAATTTGCTCTAACTCATAACTAAACCCATCGTGAACCTTTTTTAATGCCATGCTCCGACCTATTTGCTTCAAATTGGCGGTAAATAGCATTTTGAAATGCTTCATTTGAAGAATAGAGGGATATACCTTTATGGTCTGAGAAGTACCTAATTTTAAACTTTTGCGTAATAAATATGGAGGTATAAAATAGGTAACTTCCAAGGGATTAATCATCAGAAACCCCCTGGTTTTGGGTTGGAATGGAAAAGAAAAATCTATTGTTTCTCCAGATTTTAAAAATAAATGGTGGTGAAATAATTCATGTTGAAAAATTACCCGCTCCCTGTTGTAAGCTTCAAAAATAATTGGCTCCAAGTTAACCCCTTCTAACCCAGTATTTTTTAGAGTAATAGTTATGGTGTTGGGATCACCAAGGGTAAAAATTGGAGGTGTCTTGATAACTAGTTCTATCTTATATTTGGCTATAGAAATTCTATATACATTATATCCCAATGCAACCAATAGCATAAATAAGCCAAAAATCCCATAGTCATAAAGCTCTGGCCATCCATAACTAAGCCCAAAACAAACAATCAAACCTCCTAACCAATAGAATGAAATACGGCGCATAAGTGTTATCTCGGTATGGGGACTGAATCTATAATCTCTGTTAATATTGTATCAACATTTTGACCTGCAATAGCTTTTTCCGGATCTATTATCAAACGATGTAATAATGCTGGCTTTAAAACATCTATTAAATCCTCAGGAATTACATATTCTCTACCGGAAAGACCTGCCATTGCTTTAGACATTTTTAATATGGATAATGTAGCTCTTGGTGATGCCCCTAGAATTAATCCTTCATGTTTTCTAGTAGCCATAGTCAAATCAGCTAAATAATGGATTAACTCATCTTTAATAAAAATGGCCTGTACCAAAGCATGAGTCGATAAAATTTCGGTTTGAGAAACTACTGGTTTCAAATCTTTTTCATTGATTCTGCCAAAATCAGACTTAAACTTATGAAGAATTTCAATCTCCTCTGCTCTACTTGGAAACCCCATATTAATTTTAATCATAAACCGGTCCAATTGAGCTTCTGGTAAAGGATAGGTTCCCTCCAACTCTATAGGATTTTGAGTAGCTACTACCATAAAAGGAGTGGGCAATTTGTAAGTGAACCCATCGATAGTTACCTGTTGTTCCTCCATTACCTCAAATAAGGCTGACTGTGTTTTTGCCGGCGCTCTATTGATCTCATCTGCTAGTAAAATATTAGTAAATACCGGCCCTTTAATAAATTCAAACTGCCCACTATTAGCCCTATAAATATTACTCCCTAAAACATCACCTGGTAATAAATCTGGAGTAAATTGGATTCTAGAAAAATCCACGTCTACCGAACTAGCTAGTAGTCTCGCCATTAAAGTTTTGGCTATTCCAGGTACTCCTTCTACTAAAAGATGGCCTCCTGCTAAAAAAGCACCTATCATCAATTTAAGGGCCTCCTGTTGCCCAACCATAACAGATGATATACTATCCATTATTTTTTTTGATACGCCCTCTATTGTAACTTCCATATAATCGTGTTCAATAAATTTTTTCCCTTATCCTCCATCCAACTATTAAATATAATATTGCTGTAATTACACCTAAATAAAAAGCCGTTGCTAAACTCTTTTGCCTTAAAATAAATCTTAAAGGTTGATTACCAACAATCGTTTTCTCTATTAATTTATTACCCTCACCAGCTAGTCCACCACTTTTGTTTTTTATATCCCATATCAAATTCCCAGAATCTAAAAATTGAAAGACCCATTCTATATAATCAAAGACTCTCTCCTCCAATAATTGTACATTGGTAAAAGCCAATGGAATGGTATGGACCCAAACCTCCCCTTGCCCCAAGGCAAACTTTACGAATACTGGAGATCCATCTTGGTTTTGATCTATAACATTCAAACTTTCAGAAGATCTAAAGGATACAAATCCCCTAGGTTCTATGCGTCCTTCCTCCCAATATTTAATTGGAATATCCTCTCCAACATATACGGTAGTATCCATCTGTATATCAAAATAAAATCTTAACTCTTGTTTACCAACCTGTAGCAAACTATCCATAAGCTCGGTGCCAACGTATTCTGCTGCAATCAAAGCTTGGCCTCCATCTTTTATATAGTTGATTAATCTTTGAGTGCTAATAGAATCCGGTTGAAAATATCGATTGACATATAGGTAAACATCCCCAAAATCTTCCGCCTCAGGAATACCATCAGATAGAACCACCTCATTATAACTATTTCTTAACTGCTTCAATAACAAATACATACCATACGGAATCTTTCGTTCCACTTGATAAGTTTCTGTCCAATCCAAATTTCTTAATCCAGCAGTCTTATTTATCTTCAAACCAATGAATAACGCCCCCCCTATTAGGACCAACCCGATCCACCAAAGTCGACTAGTCTTCATCCTCTAGTTTATTTAACTGCTCATATTTGTCTAGAAAATCATCCCATTCTTTTTTAGTAACATTTGAATCCCGCCCGTACCAAGTCTTCTCGAATAAACTATTGACTTTCCGAGCCATTTGCCTTTTCCAAATACTAGCGAATTGATTTTCAAATTCTCGATTGGTAGTCGTTAATGAAACCTTATTTTTTCTAAGAATTTCAGCGTGGTAAGCCCTAATTAATTCCAACCAATTTTGATTTTTTCTAAATTTATCTAACTCCTGCTTGGTCCATATCACTTGGGTACTCCTGGTAGCTTCTCCTACATTTTGCACCTCTTCCGAATATTTCACCTCCCCTTTATTGCTCGCCAAATAATAAATAATGAGCTTAGACATTCCACTAATGATTAACAAGGCACTTAAGATATATAAAATCCAATCCCAAGCAATTCCTTCTAATATAGGCATCAATTCATTTAAGTACCCTTCTTTCTTTACCTCCATGGTTTTAAAAAAATCCATCTCCTCACTTTCTTTTTGCCAAAGGGATTTATCAAAATTAATAGCTGGCTCCGCACTTTGAGCTCTGCCCTCAGATACCGCAAATAAAAACAAAACCATAGGTAACCATTGCTTAATCCTGCTTTTTAAACCGCGACCTGTTTTAATCTCCAAAAGAGTTCCAGTCATCCAACACATGGCAATCAACATCAGACTATAAATACCATAAACCAAAAAAAGAAAAGTAAAAGTTAATATCCCTTTCGAAATACTGGTAGCTGCATTGATGTAATCTGGTAAAAAACCAGTTAAGGTTTGTAAGGTAGACTGAACAAAATAGGTATCAAAAACGGCAATCAAGATGATAGCTACTATAAAAAGATTGAGCTGTAAATTTATTATCCTAAGGGTTTGTCCTCTAATAAATTGAATAACCTCGATAATTTTCCATTTTTCTTTAAGCCACCAATAATTGATAATCAATAAATATATAGGGGCTAAAAAAAGTATTAAAATTGGAGTCAATGCATGGTTCAAGCCCATCATTCCAGTAAAAAATCCCGCGGGTAAAATAAAAATCCAAAAATTTCTGCGAGACCTTGACCCTTCTGTTGTTTTTTCATAGAACCTTATAGTTATATACCCGTGAATAAAACTTAAGATTAACCACTGTATGGGATTTTTGAAAAATTGATCAATATGACTTAACATTCCCAATATTTTATTAGGAAAAACCATTTCACTTAAGCCTTGACCCCAAGCTGTAAATACTAAAAATAGCATAGAGCATCCAACTAATACGTAAATTAACTCCCGATCTATCCACCTTAAGCTTAACTTGAGAATATCTTCAGCGGAACGAACTTTATAGAAAGGAGCTCTTGATTCCTGCTTTTCATAACCCTTCATCTGCTCCGGAATTATTGGCTCCTGCTTTTCCATAAGCATCCATTGATTTTTTACGGATGGGAACCAAACAAAATATATCAAAATAAAAATTAGACAGACTACTATAAAACCTATCCTAAGTGCATCGGGAGCATCTGTAAATCTCGTTAGGTAGCCTTCAGCAAAACCGGCAAAAATTAAAATTGGCACAATTCCCAATAGAATTTTAAAACCATCTTTTGCTGATTTTTTGAAATTTCTAGCGTTCCCGCTAATCACCCCCTTCCCTAATACCAAACCAGCACCACCAGATAAAATGATAGCTGTAATTTCTGGCAAACCATGGGTCCAAATGGTTAAAAAACTTTCCTTAAAAAAACCCTCTGAAATAAATAAATATTGAAAACTTCCAACTAAAACTCCATTGCTGATTAATAGTCCTATACTTCCTAAGCCTCCAATTAAACCCAATACATACATTAATAAGGATATGAATAGGTTGTTGGCTGTTATTCCCGCCGCCATCCCCATTTGATTCTTTTGCTTATAAATTTTCATCGGATCCCCTGATCGAATATTCTCGAAAGTCATTTCGACATAATCCTCTCCCAATATAGTAGAGAGAAAAGCCCCTTCTCCTGAAGAAGAAACCATTCCAACTATTATTGCAAAAACAAAAATCAATAAAGATATCCTTAAGGAAATTCTATGCTCATGGACCAATAATGGCAATTCATGCAACCAAAAAGAATTTTCATTTTGGATCCTAGTGTTTGGCTTTTTTTTTAACCAAACAGAAACCACCAAATCATTTAAATACTCACTTACTTTGCGATTAGGAAAAAATGTTCGTGCAAAAGAGGCGTGTTCAGAAACCTTCTTGATTAAGGGGTAGTCAGCTTTTTGCCACAATTTTTGCCAATCTGCTTTATTTTGTTCAATAAATTGCTTCTCCCGCATAGCCATATATCTATCTTTGTAAAGGTACAACTTAAGAAATATCAAAACATATCTTTTCCACCTAGACAATAAAGTCCCCCTATGGGTAAATTTAGCTCCGATTAAACTACGAATAGGAGCCTTTCTTTTTGATCTTGTTGTATTAAGCGGAAGCACCCTATTGCTACTTTGGGGTATCCTTATTTTTGCCGATAAATCTCTTTTGCAATTGACGCCTTATAAAGGTGCCATGATCTTTTTCCTCCTATTTATTTTTATCCTCTATTTTTCAACACCAAAAACTTTGGGCAAAAGATTAGCTAAAATTATAGTGATAGATAAAAGTGGTCACCTTCCCAACCAATTAGATATGGTTATCCGATCTGTTTTTTATCTCCCAGATGTTTTTCTTTCTCTCGGTGCTTTAGCATTAATTTCTATTTTTCGAGACCCCTGGCAAAGACGTTTAGGGGACCTTATTTCAAATACCTTAGTCGTCAAAGTTCCCACTGTATCTGCTCCATTTGATATAGATTTTAATCTAGGTCCTATACCACCAGTTACGTTTCCCCAAATAATAAGCCTGCCTGAAGAATTATTATTATTGATAAAAGAAGCACTAATCACCTATAGTATTAATCCCAATCAGGCCCATTTAAAAATTCTGGAAGACACTGCTCAAAGAATTGCAAATCTTTTACAATTGGATGTAAACCCGCAAGACGCTAAATTATTTTTACAAACTATTGTAAAAGATTATATTACGCTCACACGATAAAATTCCTATATGCGTATTGTTGAAAATTTAACCCTTACCGATATTGCTGAAAAAGGTTTTTCAATTGGCAGGGATGAAAAAGGTAGAGTCGTTTTTGTCGAAAATGCAGTACCTGGGGATGTTGTAGATGTTCGGGTATTCAAAAAAAGGAAAGGTATTCAATACGCTAGTCCTGTTAAATTTCATCAACACTCGCCGGATAAAGTTCTTCCCTTTTGCCATCATTTTGAATTTTGCGGAGGATGTCAATGGCAACACTTAAATTATAACGCCCAGTTAATATTTAAAGAAAAGATTGTAAGAGATGCTTTGGAAAGGGTAGGAAAAATTTCTGTAGAAAACTTTGAACCCATTTTAGGAGCATCTAAATCTAAAGAATATAGAAATAAGCTTGAGTTTACCTTTGCCAATAAACAATGGTTAAGCAAAGAGGAAATGGATGCCGGAGTTAATCGAAATATCAATGCAGCAGGTTTCTTTCACCCAGGAGTATATGATAAAGTGCTAAATATAGAAAACTGTCATCTTCAAAAAGCACCTTCCAACGACTTAAGACTTGGAATCAAAAATTTGGCTGCTACGCTTGGTATTAGTTTTTACGACTTAGGTAATCACTCTGGATGTTTAAGAAACATCGTTATCCGAATTACTTCTATTGGTGAAATTTTATTAATTGTATTCTTCGGTGATGAAGACCGAAAAAGTCAACATCGACTTCTGACTGCTATAAAAGAAAATTTTCCTCAAATAACCTCACTTCATTATGCTGTGAATACCAAGCTTAATAGTAGTTACTATGATCTACCTATTGAATTATTTGAAGGAAAAGGATTTATTGAAGAAAAGCTTAATCATGTCAACTATAGGATAGGTCCAAAATCATTTTTTCAAACCAATTCCTACCAAGCAGGTCATCTTTATGAATTAGTTGCTGAAATGGCTCAACTTTCTGGAAAGGAAAATGTATATGATTTATATACTGGTATCGGCAGTATTGGTCTTTTTCTAGCTAAAGACAGCAAACAAATTGTAGGAATTGAAGAGGTACCTGAATCTATTAAAGATGCTAAAATTAATGCGGAAATCAATGGCATTAAAAATGCTGTTTTCTTCGCAGGAGATGTTAAACATATATTACAGCCTTCTTTCGTAAAAGAATTTGGCTCACCCGATGTGCTGATTACAGATCCTCCAAGAGCTGGAATGCATCCTGATGTGGTTAAAATGCTCTTAAAATTGAAGGTGCCAAGAATAATTTATGTGAGTTGCAAACCTTCTACTCAGGCTAGAGATCTTCAAACGCTCAGTGAAATATATACGGTATCCAGGTCTCGAGCAGTAGATATGTTTCCACATACCCATCACGTAGAAAATGTAGTCCTTTTGGAATTAAAATAAAACTAATGGATCAAAAATCATTAGAATTATTAAAAACTGAAATAACTCCCAACTTCAGTCACCTGAGACAAGCTTTGGAGACTATTAGAAATGAACAAATAAGTAATTATCCTCTAGTTATTTTGAGTGAATATCCAATAGAATTAGGAATATCCATTTTTGGATCTCAGCGTGTTGGAGCCTATTTTTATTCTGTTTCCACTCTTGAAGAACTTGCAACTAAAAAAATTATCCAAATGGATAAAGTCGAGGATTTCTTAAAAATCTACAATGAACATGAGGCTGATTTGTGTGTGTTTCTTATTCAAGCCTCAGGAGGCCAATTCATTTTTTTACCGATTGCTTCACTATCCTAAAACATGAATGATAGGAATAAAATAGGATCTGAGAGCCTTAAAATTTCAAGGGCCTTTGTACCTATTTTAATAGGCTTTTTGGTCATTGCATATTTGTTTTGGAAGCGATTCGATTGGAACGAATTCAAAGAAATTGAATGGAATACTAGAACTCTCATTGGGCTTATATTAGCAGTATTCGCAGGGATCCTCAGACATTTGTCCTATTCTTGGAGGCTACATCATTTATCTCTTAAAAAATTTAGTTGGAAAAAATCCATTGAGTTAATTTTTATTTGGGAGTTTAGCTCCGCGGTTTCCCCAACCAGTTTGGGAGGTTCAGCAGTTGCTTTTTTTATCTTATCCAAGGAAAAACTAAGCGTAGCAAATACCGCAACTATTGTTTTATATACCATCGTATTAGATAGCTTTTTTCTCTTAGGAACACTTCCCTTACTTTACCTAATTTTTGGAAGCTCCATTATTAGACCAGATGAGATCGGTAATTGGGGTTTTTATTTCACATTTGCCTATCTACTAATGACTTTTTATAGTGCTACTTTTTTCTATGGCATATTTGTTAATCCAAAGCAGCTGAAAAGACTTCTTTCTTGGTTATCTGAATTCAAAGTACTTCAAAATTGGAAAAACCAAATCAAACAATTAGGGGATGATATCATAATGGCTTCTCAAGAACTTTCAAAAAAACCTTTATCCTTTCACTTCCAATCAGGTCTAAGTACCATAATTGCCTGGATGAGTAGGTTTGTTCTTTTAATTTGTATTATGGTTGCTTTTTTACCAGATTTATCATTGCGGCCTATAGTTCTATTTGAATTATACGCCAGACTTCAGTCCATGTTTTTTGTAATTGCATTTAGCCCCACCCCGGGCGGAGCAGGTCTTATTGAATTACTGTTCAATGGTTTTTTGACGGATTATATACAGAGCAATACTTCTACTACCATCATTTCCACCATTTGGCGGATGTTGTCCTACTATCTATACCTAGTAGTTGGTGCTTTTATTATTCCCAACTGGCTCCAAAAGGTTTGGAAGAAATCTCCTTTACAACCTTAAACTATGACTTTAAAAGAAACACGATGGAGGCTGTTGCTTGGAGCTCATTCGGAAAACTCCTCTTCTTCCTCTGAATCTCACCAAATGCTTCAACCGGGTTCAGTAGAATCAGAAATTGATGAAGTTCTAGAGCAGTTATATGAAAATGGTAATAGAACTGGTGGTTTAGGTGATTCCAATCTGTCCGTAAATAAATGGATGTCCAAAATTCGAATACATTTCTCAAAATCAATAGTAAAAATTATTCAAAAAGACGCACTTAATATATTAGGGGTTAAAGAAATGCTGCTTGAACCGGAGACCCTCGAAAGCTTAGAATCCGATGTCAATTTGGTTTCCCAATTAATTGCCCTAAAAGATATGATGCCTGAGAAAACACTTCATACCGCAAGAACCGTAGTCGAAAAAATAGTATATGATATTCAAAAAAAATTAACCTGGAAACTACAAAAAGCAGTTCAAGGAAGTTTAAATAAAGGGTATCCAAAAACTAACCACTTAAAAGTAACCGATATACATTGGCAAAAAACTATTCTTAAAAACCTCAAAAACTTTAATCCAAAATTGAATGCCATTATTCCTGAAAAGATTTTTGGTTTTGGTAGAAAAAACAACAAAATGAACGAATTGGTCTTGTTGGTTGACCAAAGTGGATCTATGGGTAACTCCATGGTTTTTTCATCTATTACTGCTGCCGCATTGGCCTCTTTGCCGAGTTTAAAAACGCATTTAATATCCTTTGATGCTCAAGCGGTTGATCTAACACCTAATATTAATGATCCTGTTAGTTTATTATTCGCCGCTCAACTTTCCGGTGGAACAGATATTGGAAATGCCTTGGCTTACGCTCATTCCAAAATCCAAAATCCCAAAAAAACAACCCTTATTTTAATCTCTGATCTCTTCGAAGGTGGTGATGAGAAAGAAATGTATAAATACTTCGCTTTACTGAATCATCTTCAAGTAAATGTCATTGTATTACCAGCTCTAGATGATCAAGGAATTCCGGCTTTTGACCATTCAGTAGCAAAAAATTTAGCTACATTAGAAATACCCGTTTTCGCTTGTACACCAGATCATTTACCCGATTTATTAGCCATTGCCCTTTCAAATAAAAATTTATTTGAAATTTCAGATTGGGGGAGTGGTATACAAAGAAAAAATTAACTATATTTAAAGTTCTCCCTTTGCTGTTTACCAGCAAATCCTAATGATTATGATTAATACTAGTCATCAACACTTAGTTGAGTGCATCCTAAGTATGACTGATGTCACATGGGTAAACGGAGTAATTGAAAATTTGTCCGGTGCACACATTGAAGATGTCAAAGAGGCTTATAGAGATAACTTGGAAATATTTGAAGATGCGTTTCGTTATCTTAAGAATGATGGTAAATTAATTACCTTGATTTGTGATTGTTGCGGTGATGAATACCTTTTTTTGACAGATAGAGAATTATATGCAAGTTTTCATTTTAATGAAAGAAATCAATATAACTTCAGTATGAATTAAATGCCCATAGATCTTAAAGATTTACCATCCATTCTCCAAAAGCTTAAAATTTCTTCAGACCCCCTTTCAGAAAAATTCGAAGAAATCATTCGAATTTTTTATCTGATAGTAAATGAGCACACTTCCGACGATTGGGTTAGTTTCAAGAATTTCTACGCTCGCTTTAAATTTTTCCTTAACCGTTATCTGCCAAATAGTGCCTACAACAAAGAATTAGATGCTTTCCGAAAGTTTATAAGATTTGAGGCTAGAAATTGCTCCGACTCAAAAGCTTTTGAACATGCTTGGAATATTTTGCACTGGATGGTAAATGCTGATAAAAGTTCTAAAGAAAATTGGCCATCTTCTTTTTTCTTTTCATCCAAGAATAAACCGACGATAACCTTAGATCATTTAACTACATTAATCGATCAAGTAATCCCGGGAATTCACCCAACTATCTGTGTCCATGATATTGACGATTTAACATCCATAATAAAAATACAAATTCAAAACCCCGCGCTACACTACTTAGAAAAAATACTGAAAAAAGGCCATTTGGTTAAATTTCTAAATCTGGAATCTATTAATAATGGAATTGTGGCTACTGCCCAAACTTTAATTGTAATTGAACCCGATTTTCTAATGGACGCTTCTGCAATCGGTAGTTGTTTCCACCAAAATGGGGCGAATAGTAATTACTACTTTTTAAATAAACTGACAAAATCTCTTCCCAATGAACCAGCATTTAAAGGAATACTAATCGGGCAAATTCTTGATGAGATGATAAGAAATCCGAAATGTTTTGAATT
>CALAZP010000214.1 GCA_937926355.1 uncultured Saprospirales bacterium | reverse complement strand
CCGGTGAATCCATTTCCGTACCGCCACAAACCGATCGCTTGACGATTTCGGGGACACTTTCCGGAAGCGACGGGGCAGACGGAGGTGACGGGGCAGACGGAGGCGGCTGGACAGATGGACAAAACGGGCCAAACGGAGCAGACCTTGGCAAGGAAACCCCGCAGGACTGGGCTTTACTGCAAAACTACCCGAACCCGTTCAATCCCGAAACCATCATTACGTATGAGCTACCGGAAACCGCAGACGTGCGATTAGAAATTTATAGCATATCAGGAACCCGGGTCGCCGAATGGATTCGTACGGGACAAAGCGCAGGAAGATATCAGGTATCCTGGAACGCCGGGAATCTCTCAAGTGGCATCTACCTCTACCGGCTACAGGCTGCCAACGTCACCATCACGAAAAAGATGATTCTTCTGAAATAATATGACTTGATTTTCTAATAATGAAAAAACGATACTACAGTTTTTCATTCATTAGTTCTTGAGTCAACGGTTATGAACAATCAACTTACGCCAGATGATGTCAAAAGTATTGTACAGGCAGGTGAAGGTTACAATGCAGAGTTCAAAATACGTATACCTACTAAACTGAAAGAAATTAGTGAAGAGATATGTGCGTTTGCCAACTCCGCTGGTGGAGTTTTGTTCATTGGGGTGAGTGATGATAATACAATTCATGGTACCTCCATCGATAACCGAAAACATTCTGCCATTCAAAATTCTATTAATGAGATCAATCCCATTTTAACTACTGACATCTATAATGTCGATGTAGATGGGAAAACGGTTTGGGTGATTGAGGTAAACTCTGGTATTCAAAAACCATACACACTATCTGGGGCTATTTACGTAAGACAAGGACCAAACACTCAAAAACTCACTACTGTTGAACAAATGCGAGACTTTTTTCAGCAGTCGGATCGCATATATTTTGATGAAGCTCCCTGTGCTGATTTTGATGTTACAAGAGACATTAACCAAGATTGGTTCGAGAACTTTAGGCTACAGAGTGGGCTATCCAAAGCCGTAAGCCACAACCAAGTTATAAATAATTTAAAACTACTATTACCAGATGGTAACGTAAAGAATGGGGGAGCCTTATTTTTTGGAAATGCACCTGAACAATTTATAGAAACCGCAGTAATCCGTTGTATTGCTTTTGAGGATAAAAATAAAACTAGCATTGTCGATGACAAAGTTTTCGGTGGTGCCTTAATGTTACAGTATGAACAAGCGATTCAATGGTTAAAAGGCAAACTCTCTGTTCGATACGAAATTAAAGGCACCGGTCCAAGAGAAGAGGTTTGGGAAATCCCAAAAACAGCTTTTAAAGAAGCAATTATAAATGCCCTATCTCACCGTGATTATTATGATAAAGGAGCAAAAATAACTATCGAGTTATTTGAAGACCGGGTTGAAATTAGTAATCCGGGCGGATTGACTAGTGCAATTTCTCCGGCTGAATTTGGAACAAAGAGCCATAGTCGCAACCCTCTAATATTTGGCTTGTTTGTTCGGATTCAAATGGTGGAGCAAGTTGGTTCAGGAATTAGTAGGATAAGAACCCTTATGCGTGATGCCAAACTGCCTGAACCACAGTTTAAAACGGATGGAATTTTTACGGTTGTACTACCAAGATCAGGGAAAAGTTCGGGGAAAAGTTCGGGGAAAAGTTCGGGGAAAAGTTCGGGGGATGGATGGGAAACCCTGAAGCAGTCCATCATTGAAAATTCTCCAGCTAAAATTGGAAAAAGTGCATTAAAAATACTAGAAATGGTTCATTCTAATCAGTTTATAACCACTCCTGAAATGGCTAAAAATCTGGGGATAACCGAGCGAGCTGTCGAAAAAAATGTACAAAGACTTAAAGAGCTAAATCTTCTTACTAGAAAAGAAGGAGCAAAGTCTGGATACTGGGAGCTATCACTTTGTTATGAATAATGCTGCGTGCCAAAATGAGGT
>CALAZP010000213.1 GCA_937926355.1 uncultured Saprospirales bacterium | reverse complement strand
TATAATTCTGAATACGAAAGAAAAATAAAAACTCAACAATATGCTTATAGAAAAGGGTTTGAACCCGAAATAATTCAAACTATATTCGATAATTTATACCATAATGATAGCTTTTCACTAGAATGAAAATAGCCGTTAATACAAGGTTTTTGATAGCCAACCACTTAGAAGGTATAGGTAATTTCACTTTACAAATTGTAAAAGATCTGGTTGATCAATACCCCTCTTACCATTTCTACTTGATTTACGATCGAAAAACCCCTCCTTTGATAAAATCTAAAAATGTAACTAATCTTTATTTGCTTCCATCTGCAAGGCATCCTATTCTATGGTATATCTGGTTTGAATGGCGTTTACCTCGTCTTTTAAAAAAACACCAAATTCAAAAATTTATTAGCCCAGATGGTTTTGTTTCCTTACGATTGCATATACCTAGCCTTATAGTCGTTCACGACCTTGCCTATTTGGTCTTTCCTCAACACCTCCCTTTACTAGTTAAATGGTACTACCAGTATTTTACCCCTAAATTTTTAGCCGAAGCCCAACTAATAGTAACTGTTTCACGCTTTGTTAAAAACCATATCATAGAATCTTTTTCTCTACCTTCTGACAAAATAAAAATCTCCAATAACCTCCCTAAAGCCCTTTTCCAACCGTTAGATCCGAACACCATATCTTTGACTCAGCATCAATATGCCCAATCTTGCCCCTACTTTTTATACGTAGGAGCCATTCATCCGCGAAAAAATATTCTCAGACTATTACTTGCCTTCCAACAGTTTAAACAAGAATGCCCCAGTAATATGAAATTAGTTATTGTGGGCAGAAAAGCTTGGAAGAATACCAACTTAAAAGAACTACCAAAAAATCCGTTTTATAAAGAAGAAATTATTTGGACTTCCAAAATTTCAGATAGTGAATTAACTAAGGTCCTAGGTGCTGCCTTTGCCATGTTATATCCTTCCTTATTTGAAGGGTTTGGTATTCCTATTTTAGAAGCTCAAAAAGCGGGGGTTCCCGTAATAACATCCAAGACTAGTTCCATGCCTGAGGTGACCGGTGAAGGAGGTTTACTCGTAGACCCAATAAAAATAGAAGAAATAGTATCTGCTATGAAACAGGTGTATAAAGATTCTCAATTGAGAAAAAAGTTAATCGAGAAAGGATTTGAAAATTTAAATCGCTATACCAAAGAAATAGCTATTACCCCCTTTTCCGAGTGGATGGAAGAATCTGGAGGTGAAAATTAACAAGACACTAAACTTGATTTTATTTCCATAGCGTTTGGTAAAATTTCTTCAAGGGATACTTTTCCGATTTTATTTATCAAATTTTCTTCGCTCGCAAGCTGAATCTTCAGATAATTATCTGTGTATCCAGAATAGCATCCTTTTTCTCCACTTTTTTCAAATAAAACTAACCGCTCATGACCAATAAAACGCTGATAAAAAGCCCTCTTTTTCTTTTCACTTAAATGCGTTAACATATTATTTCGTTCCTTTCTCTTTTCTAATGGAACCACCCCCGACATCTTTGCCGCTGGAGTATTACTCCTTTCAGAATAAGTGAATACATGTAAGTAATCTACGGGCAAATCCTTTATAAAGTGGAATGATTCTTTAAAAGCTTCGTCCGACTCCCCTGGAAATCCTACGATTACGTCTACACCTATACAAGCATCAGGCATTAATTCCTTTATTCTCTCTACCTTTTCCGAGTATAATTCCCTTCGATACCGCCTCCTCATTTCTCTCAATATTTCATTACTTCCCGATTGTAAAGGAATATGAAAATGAGGGACAAATTTTTTAGACTGAGCTACAAACTCTATTATTTCTGAGGTAATCAAATTAGGTTCTATCGAGGAAATTCTAAACCGATCCACACCTTCAATATGTTGATCTAATGCTCTAATTAGGTCTATAAATAGCGCCTCTTTTTTAGGCTTTAATCCTTCAATAACCTCTGTTCCGTTTCCAAAATCTCCAAGATTTACGCCCGTTAAAACAATTTCTTTAACTCCTAACTCAGCAATTTCTTCTGCTTTTTTAATTGCACCTTCCACCGTATCGCTCCTACTCTTACCCCTAGCAAGTGGAATAGTACAAAAGGTGCATTTATAATTACAACCATCTTGCACTTTTAAAAAAGATCGTGTGCGGTCGCCAAAAGAAAATGCACTATTAAAAGTATTAGCTTGGGTTACTTCACTGGCCTTTACCAGACCTTTGTCAGATTTAGAAAGCTCATCTATAAATTCAAGAATTCTAAATTTTTCTGCAGCTCCTAAAACCAAATCAACACCTGGAATTTCGGCTATTTCTTTAGGTTTTAACTGTGCATAACAACCGACAACTACAATTTTAGCTTGACGGTTTTTCCTCATCGCCCTCCGAACAATATTCCTACATTTTTTATCCGCAAAATCGGTTACCGAACAAGTGTTGATAACATAAATATCGGCCCCCTCATCAAAGGAAATAGGTTGGTATCCAGCATCCTCAAACTGCCTTCCTATAGCAGAGGTTTCTGAAAAATTTAATTTACAGCCAAGGGTGTGAAAACCCACTGTCAAAGGCGCGCTCATCTAAAAAGTATTGTCCCCATCTAATAAATTACCTAATCCCCCTAATACACTTCCTTCCCCTTTGCTTTTATGTCCATAATATGGCGAGGCTCTAATCACCCTATCCGCTAACCTGCTAAATGGCAGAGATTGAATCCAAACAGAACCTGGTCCTTGTAATCGGGCATAAAAAAACCCTTCACCTCCAAAAATCATATTTCGAACGCCCTTTACCATTTCAATATCATAATCTACTTCCTTTGTAAAAGCAACCAAACATCCCGTATCTACATGTAAAACATCAGATGCAGAAAGCTCCCTTTTCACAATAGTTCCCCCAGCGTGCAAAAAAGCCATTCCATCACCCTCAATCTTTTGCATAATAAAGCCTTCTCCTCCAAAAAATCCTCTACCCAACTTCCTGCTAAATTCAATACCAACGGATACGCCCTTTGCCGCACATAAAAAGGCATCCTTTTGTGCAATAATTTTCCCTCCCAGTTCACTTAAATCCATAGGGATAATCCTCCCTGGATAAGGTGACGCAAAGGATAATTTCTTCTTCCCTGTTCCACCATGGGTAAAAGCAGTCATAAATAAACTTTCCCCTGTTAATAATCGCTTACCCGCATCCAATACTTTACCAAAAATGCCTGAACTTTGCCTTTGAGAACCATCACCAAAAATAGTGGCCATTTCAATTTCTTGATCCTTCATCATAAGCCCTCCCGCTTCCGCTATTACCGTTTCAAAAGGGTCTAATTCAATTTCTACAAACTGCATTTCCTCTCCAAAAATCTCATAGTCTATTTCATGTGAATTCATTTCTTCCTTTTTTATTCCAAAATAGTAATTAACTCATTTTTTCTATCTTTTTTTTAAGCGCAAATACCTCATCCCTAAATTGAGCCGCGGACATAAAGTCCATTTCCTTTGCCGCTTTTTTCATTTTCGCTTCCGTTGCCGCAATTAATTTTTCTAATTGCTCTTTATTCATATATTCCACAATAGGGTCTGCTACCAAATCCAAAGGTTCCTTTTCCTCATATTCCTTTTTGACCCCACGAATATCCAAAATAGATTTTTGGCCTAAAATTTCTTCTCTGGTCTTATGAACAGTTGTGGGAGTAATGTCATGCTTTTTATTGTAGGCTATCTGTATATCCCTCCTCCTATTAGTTTCGTCTATGGTGTGTTGCATAGATTCTGTAATCTTGTCCGCATAAAAAATCACTTTACCATTGGAGTTTCTCGCTGCCCTACCCGCTGTTTGGGTTAATGATCGATTATTCCTTAGAAACCCCTCCTTATCAGCATCGATTACTGCCACTAAACTAACCTCCGGTAAATCTAATCCCTCTCTTAATAAATTAACTCCTACCAAAACATCAAACTCCCCTAGCCGAAGTGCCCGAATAATTTCAACTCGATCCATGGTGTCCACTTCAGAGTGGATATATTTAACTAAAATGCCCATTTTAGTTAAATACTTGGTGAGTTCCTCCGCCATTCTTTTGGTCAGGGTGGTCACTAAAGTTCTTTCTGAAAGCTCGTTACGCAATCTAATTTCCTCCAATAAATCATCAATTTGGTGTTTACTTGATCGAAC
>CALAZP010000212.1 GCA_937926355.1 uncultured Saprospirales bacterium | reverse complement strand
AAGCTAAATACCTTGATCACCCACCATGAAATTCGAATAAATAAATTATACAAGACTAACATAATTAATAGCTGATGGTATCTGGATTATAGGAAAAAAAAGGCAGGATCCAAGACAAATCGAAACCTATAAAAGTATGTGGACTTTGTTTTGTATAATCAGCTGCAGCCAATTGATAATTGTTTTTAAGTGAAGTAAAAGCAAAATATGCTGATAAGCCAATTTTAAAATTGAGGTTATTGTTTCCATCTAAATGTTGATAGCCTATCCCCGGTTTTAGTGACCAGCCAAGAGATAATTGCTCGTAACCTGAGAGATATGGATCTGCTATCTGAGGAACATAAGATTGAGGATCCTCTTGGATTCTATATTGGTATTGGATATAGCCAAGACCTAATAAAAAGGTGAGTCCTTTTTGTTGTATGGATTTACCCAAGGAAATCCCAGAATACCAGCCCCGCCATCCTAATCGAATGTCTGCTATGGCTTGATTATTACCATAAATATGTCCTTCTGGAGATCTTAGGTTTTCTAAAACATCGGTTTGCACTGAAGCTCCAAACATATAATGGAAATCAAATCCAGTGAAATATCCTTTTGACCAATAATAATTCAACCCTACCGATGGAACTCCCCCATAATTAAAAGGAAGATTACCTGATGGCAACACTAAACCATAACTTAGGTGAAGCAAGGTTGACTTTTTAGGGATGAAGTCTTGTGTCCAAGAAAACGTTGTATAAAAAATAAAAACTATAAAATGTAGAAATGCCTTCATAGCAGTGGCAAAGGTATTGCTATATTTGTATTGTAAATAATAAAATTATGAAAAGGGTATTAATTACTGGAGCGGCAGGATTTTTAGGGTCTCATTTTTCCGATAGAATGTTAGCTGAAGGCTTTCATGTGATTGGAATGGATAATTTATTAACGGGAGATTTAAATAATATTGCCCATTTGTTTCCTTCGAAAAACTTTGAATTTCACCATCACGATATATCAAAATTTGTCCATGTTTCCGGCCATCTTGATTATATTCTTCATTTTGCCTCACCTGCCAGTCCGATTGATTATTTGAAAATGCCCATTCAAACCTTGAAGGTAGGTGCTTTGGGAACGCATAACTTATTGGGATTAGCTAAGGTTAAAAATGCTAGAATACTAGTAGCTTCCACTTCTGAAGTTTACGGTGACCCCTTAGAACATCCTCAAAAGGAATCTTACTGGGGAAATGTAAATCCAGTTGGACCGAGAGGAGTCTATGATGAAGCGAAGAGGTTTTTAGAGGCCATTACAATGGCTTATCATAATTTTCATCAAGTAGACACAAGAATTGTAAGAATATTTAACACTTTTGGTCCAAGAATGCGGGTCAATGATGGCCGGGTACTACCTGCTTTTTTTTCTCAAGCCATTAGAGGGGAAGGTTTGACGGTATTTGGTGATGGTTCTCAAACCAGATCTTTTTGTTATGTGGACGACCTTATTGAAGGAATTTACAGGTTATTAATGAGCGATTGCACAGAGCCTGTCAACATTGGCAATCCCGATGAAATTACTATCTTAGATTTTGCTAAAGAAATCTTGTCATTAGTTGGTAACTCCAAAGCCTTTATAGATTATCGCCCTCTTCCAGAGGACGATCCAAAAGTGAGACAACCAGATATTACTAGAGCAAGGGAAATTTTGGGATGGGAACCCAAGGTGCTACGAGCTGAGGGATTGGTTAAAACCTTTGAATACTTCAAAAGTGTTGTAAAATAGAAATGATGGTAGAAAAAACTATAATAGTAACTGGGGGAGCAGGGTTTATTGGATCTCATTTGGTTACCTTATTGGTGAAAAAATATCCAAATTATCGAATTGTGAATTTGGATAATTTAACCTATGCTGGGAATTTAGAAAATTTGAAAGAGGTCGAGTCTGCCGAAAATTATGTTTTTGAAAAGGCGGATATTAGGGATGCTGATCAGATTCAAAAGGTTATGGAGACTTATCAACCAGATGGTATTTTCCACCTTGCTGCTGAGTCTCATGTAGATCGATCTATTGAGAATCCGCTAGCGTTTATTCAAACCAATGTATTGGGAACTTTAGTTTTGCTCAATGCAGCTAAGCAAATATGGGGTGATCAATTAGAGGGAAAGCGGTTTTTTCATGTCTCCACTGATGAAGTATATGGAAGTTTAGGGGACATTGGCCTTTTTACCGAAGGTACACCTTATGATCCTAGATCTCCTTATTCGGCATCAAAAGCTAGTTCTGATCATTTGGTTCGGGCGTATTTCCATACCTATGGATTACCGATTTTGATTTCTAACTGTTCTAACAATTACGGCCCTTTTCAATTTCCTGAAAAATTGATTCCATTGGTTATTAATAATATACAAAATGAAAAGCCATTACCAATATACGGCGATGGAAAATATACGAGAGATTGGTTATGGGTGGGGGATCATGTATCGGCATTAGATCTCATTTATCATAAGGGTGTGGTTGGAGAGACTTATAATATTGGAGGAAATAATGAGTGGAAAAATATTGAATTGGTCGGTCACCTTTGTGACATTATGGATCAACTATTAAATAAACCTGCCGGCAGTTCAAAGCAACTAATCACCTATGTTAAGGATAGGCCGGGTCATGACAGAAGGTATGCCATAGATGCTTCCAAACTAGCCAAAGAATTAAAGTGGGAGCCAGCTGTAGAACCCTTAGAAGGGTTAAGAATGACGGCCCAATGGTATCTCAATAATCATGATTGGCTAAAAAATGTAACCTCCGGTGCCTACCTTAATTATTACCAGACCATGTATGGGGATAGGTAATGGGGTTTAAAAGTATTTGAAATGGTGTTGGTTTTCTATACTTTTCAAACTAGCTATAATTAGTTTGATGACATTTTCAACATCTGCAATGTGAGCCATTTCAACAGTAGTATGCATATACCTTAAAGGCAGCGAAACTAAAGCGGAGGGTACCCCTTTATTGGAATATGCGAAGGCATCTGTGTCCGTTCCTGTACTTCTTGAAGCGGCCTCTCTTTGAAAAGGAATATTCTCTCTGTTTGCTGCCTCTTGAATTAATTTAAGTAAAGTATTGTGAACTGCTGGAGCATAGGTTAGGGAAGGTCCATTACCGCATTTGGTGTCCCCATGTATT
>CALAZP010000211.1 GCA_937926355.1 uncultured Saprospirales bacterium | reverse complement strand
TTGAATCATTTTTTCAAATATAAAGAAGGAATATTTGAAGATATGTATCGCATGAATTTTCACGGATATAATTTCAGCGCCTATAATTTCTTTTATAAAGACCAATTTTACACCTATGGTGGAACGGGATTTTGGCAGAATAATGGGCATTTGACCTACTTCAACAAATCAACAGGAGAATGGGAATTGAGCTTCAGTACTCGGGATAAGATTCCCGTTCATCGAAGCATGTTTGAGTTGGCCTTTCGAAAAGATAATCAATTGTTTTTCTTCATTCGAGAGCGAGTAAATGAAAAGACCGGACCTATTCAATATGACCAAGGCCTAACCCCTTATGCCATCGACCTGAATGTCCCCAGCCTTAAACAAATAACTCAACCTTGGGAGGTCACTTTTTCCAACGAATGGTTAAACTTTTGGTTTACCTTTTTTGAAACGGAAAACTATATGGTGGGCTTCAATCAAGCAGGTACGGGATTAAGAATGGTGGATAAAAAAAATCTGAGTTTTGGGGATTTGGCCAACCAATACATACCTGATCTGGGAATTAAACTAGACAAACAGACCCTTAATGATCATATTTTCATCGTTTATTCCTACGGAGATGTCGTCGAATTATTAGATAATCAATATGTAAAATATGCCACTTTTAACCTGCCAGACCTCTTCAATAAAATCGAAGCACCCAAAGCACTATTCACCTTCCCCACAAAAAAATATGCTACCCTTGCAGGAGGCGGAGTCATTCTCATAGCCTTTATCCTATTTTTCTTCTTGTACGTTAGAAACCGAAATGCTAAAACCATTCCTATCGGCTTAGCTCCAACAGACTTTCCATTCCCCAAACTGTTGGAATACGCCAATCGTTCCATCGACCAAATGGAACTAGATAGATGTTTGGGCATCAAAGATTTATCCTACAATAGTGCCCGCAATAAACGGTCTCAATTATTGAAAGAAATAGATCTTAAACACGCAAATATTTTGAAAATCCATCGTATTCAAGATGCCAAGGATGGTCGACAATTTTACTACAAAATAGAATTAGTCGATTAATACTTAGTCTGCTTGCGCATAGCGCCCTTCATCAATACCCAATAATTAGGGTCTAATAAGATGCGATACGGCTCCGATTTAAAATCAGATAAAATAAAACTTTGCTTTTTTTGATTGAGGGTCAAAACTCGAATCTCGCGTTGACCATTTTGGTCCTCTATGGCAACCTCAATAGGCATCTCGAATACATAATCACCTGATTGAATTTGTAACAATTCAATATACACCTCCCCCTTGCTGGGAGCATATTCCCATTCTCCCTCCACCATTAATTCTCCTCCACGGTATAGCCACTGTTGAAAAAAAACAGATAGATCCACTCCAGATACTTCTTCCATTATACGCTGAAAATCGGCGGTACTGGCATGGCCATTCATATAGGTGTGATAGTATTGCCGAATGCCTTTCCAAAACACCTCAGTTCCTATTACCCCTCTAAGCATGTGAAGTACCCAGCTACCCTTTTGATAGGTTTGAGAAGTAGTCACCTGACTCATATCGCTCAGATTGTTGTGCACAATAGTATAGTCGGGAAATTTTTCGTGGAACGCATTGACTCGGCGTTGGCTGCTTTCCAACCCTTTGATGAAAGCGTCCCTTCCATAGTAGTGCTCGATAAATAATAAGGTAAAGTAAGTCGCAAATCCTTCACTTAACCAGACATCATCCCAATCGTATTCGGTAACGGCATTGCCAAACCACTGATGGGCAATTTCGTGAATAACGACATTTCTCCATCGCTCATTGCGGTCTCCAACTACCGAATTGGCACTGTAAAGGATTGCAGATGCAGCCTCCATACCCCCGCTAACACTATTAGATTGAATGTTAGCTAATTTTTCATAAGCAAAAGGCCCAATATATTCACTGTAGAATTCTAAAACTTGTTTAGTTGGCGTTGCAAAATCAAAGAACCCCTCATCCCTATCTTGCCGAAATACCCATGTTTGAATAGACTTCCCATCGAATTCATCGACATATTGAACCGCAAAATCTGCCACCCCTAATACATACAACCAGGTAGCTATTGGAACAGATTGAAGCCAGTGGGTCATTTTTAAACCGTTATCTAAATTGGTTTCTTCTTTTTTTAATCCATTGGATACAACTTGGTAGTGGTCGGGAGCAGTGACATAAAACTCACATTTCGCTTTGTCGTAGGGATGATCAACAGTAGCTAACCAATGGCGGGTGCGGTTAGGCCAGTTGTCACTGAAAAAAGTCCGATCTCCGTATTTATTTACTCCTATATACAGGCCCTCAGCCGGAATCCCTCTGTATCGAACTACTATTTGAAAGCGTTCATTGACTTGGCTAGGCTGGGGCAAATCTACCATTAACACATCCTCCTCATGGCTGTATTTCAATTTAACGCCCCCCATCTCCACCCCTTCTACTTCCATTCCCTTGCCTTGCAGCTGACTTTTGGCATTGATTAAATCCAATCGCAATTGACCAACCCCTGCCTCCATCGCTCTAAAGTCAACTGTAGTATTACATTTTATAGTATCGTGCCTATCGGACAATTGAATCTCAAAAGTATAATTGAGTACATCTATGGCTGGATTCTTAGGATAGGAATCTTTGGTCCATGACACTGTTGGGATAACCATCAATAATAGAAGTAAGGCCCAGCTGCCCATTTGATTTTTTGAAGTTGGTTTCATCTAATTAAATTATGCTTAAATTTAAGTTTTAACCAT
>CALAZP010000210.1 GCA_937926355.1 uncultured Saprospirales bacterium | reverse complement strand
ATCAGGCTCAGAATTATGACAACAGTTGGTCAGGCACTAATATTGATGGTGTGCCCTTAGCGGAAGGCGCGTATTATTTTGTGTTAGAATATCCAGACGCAGATGGTAATACGCAACAACTAAAAGGTTCTTTCAATATATTATTAGACTAAAAATACATTCCCTTTATAACCGATTACATTATGAAACAACTATTTATTTTAACAACTACCTTGTTCCTAGGATGGCACATAAAGGCACAAGATCATATTTCTTTGAGTCATTACTTGATCGCCCCTGAATTAATCAATCCGGGTGCCATAGGTTTTGATGGGCAACAACATTTTAGAGCTAATGCAAGAGCTTCTTGGATTGGAATTCCAGATGCCCCGCAGGCAGCTGCTGTGCAATATAGCGGTGCTATAGGCTCTAATTTTGGAATGGGCTTGGGAATATTCAATCAGACGGCGGCAAATTTGAATCAGATAAGAGCCCGATTGAATTTTGCTTTTAAGTTTAAAATCAGCGATAATGCCGCTTTCAGCGCGGGACTTTCGACGGACTATATGCAATCTACCTTGCATAATCGTGTATTGGAAAGTAATTTTTACGATTTAAATGATCCGTTAGGCAATCAATTTATCAATGGTAAGCGCTTACTAGATGCTACACTAGGGCTTTACGGTAGGTTTTATGATAAAACCTTTGTTGGGGTAGCTTTTACCAATTTAGTAATGGCTAGATTAGATGAAATTGAATCAGGGATTAATGATGGGATGTCATTTAGATATTACTTGGTTCATGCTGGTCATCGATTCGATTTCCCCTATTCTAATTTTTCTATTGAACCCTCAATTTTGGTTCGACAAATCCAGAATGTACCTTTTCAAATTGATATGAACGTGAAGGCTGGATTTATGGATGAAAAACTGATTACAGGGTTCTCCTATAGGTCATTAGGGACCACTGGCTTGTTGTTAGGTAGTAAATGGTCTTTTTTTGAATTGTATTACTCTTATGATATTTCGCTACAAAAATTCCAAAACTATAATTCCGGATCTCATGAAGTTACTTTTGGTCTGAGTTTTTAATAAAGAATTTGACTAACTTATTAAAGAACTTTATATTTGTCCGTGCGTTTACATTAAAATGAATTGTATATATTTAAGCAATAATTTATAAAGATTAAATCGGTTTTTGGGATGGCCTCTCTCCAGTTAAACTTTGGAGGGGGGCTTTTTTTATTTAATTTTTTGGCACGATATTTTCTCTTAGACTGGTATCATATAAATACCGGAAAATGAAAAAATATTTTTTCAGCCTGCTTTTGTCGGCTCTAGCCGCGGCACTTCCCCATCGACTTATCGGGCAGTGTACGAGTTGCGTAGGGTCGGATCCCAATAATCCTTTAGAGGTGGCCTTAGACCAATTTTGTGAACTCACTTTGGTAGGTAGTTTTTTACTGACTGATGAAACCAGTTGTGAAGGGCAAAAGGAATTGGTATTGCAAACGCTTTCAGGGATTGAAATTTATTCAGCTCTTGATGTCGCATTGGTGGATCTTTCGAGTTATATCAATGACACCCTAAGGGTGATTATGCAAGATGTCTCCACTGGCGAATCCTGTACCAGTTACCTGAATATTAAAGATCAGTTAGCACCCACCCTCGAATGTGTTAATCGAACCATCGATTGTTTGGCGGATACCAGCGCGACATTTTTAGGCTTTCCGTCGGTAGGTGATGAGTGTGCAACGCCTTTGATATTTTCTTATGTGGATAGTATTACAGATTTTCCATGTGAGAACCAATTGGCTGGTATCATTACGCGAACCTGGACGGTGAGTGACGCTTCTGGTAATGAGAGCTCCTGTGAGCAGTTTATCCAGTTAAATAGGCGGACTCTGACAGAGACCAATATTAATTTCCCCTCTGACATTACCATAGGATGTGAAGACGATCCTGATGATTTATCCCTTACGGGAAAACCAGTCCTTAATAATTTGGAAATAGATTCTCGAGGAATTTGTGATATTGAAGTG
>CALAZP010000209.1 GCA_937926355.1 uncultured Saprospirales bacterium | reverse complement strand
GCTATATTATGGCCCATCATAACAGCTCTTCTCGGTGAAATCCGGTAGCCCGCATCTGCCAAAATATTGGCCATTAATCGAACGTATTCTCTTCCTTTAATCCCCAAACTAGGTGGATGTAGTTGATAGGCCTCAGAAGCTTCTTGTACAAACTGGCGGAAGGCGTCCATAGCCCTGAGATTGACTTGTTCAGGCCATCCACTCAATATCTGTGATTGAGCTGCTTTAGATAGGTCTGACCAATCTGGCACTTCCAGTAAAAAGTGAAATCGATCGGCTAGGGCAGCATCAAGGGGTTCGCTTCCATCGTAATGATCTTCCAACACAGCGGTTGAATCAAATGGATTCATAGCAGCCCACCTATGTGTTAATTTAGGAAGGGGTATTCCCTGAATTTTTCGCTCGTGGATTAAAGAGAAAAATTTGTTTTGAATCTCTGGCCTACACCTGCTGATTTCATCTACCAAAAGAGATTCTGCTCCCCATATGGAGGCCTTAGTTGGCAAAAATTCCACTTGAGTCTTTTCTTCATTAGGAAAGGGAAATCCCAATAAATCGTCAAAGGATAGGAGGCTGGCATTGTAGTGCCGATGCTCCAGTTGAAGGGCCTTGCTGATTTGGTTCAATAAAAATGTCTTGCCCGTACCGCTTGCTCCAATTAATAATAATGGAGATTGGGTAATAATGCTGGTGAGGATGAGCGGCTCTAAATGCTCAAAACCAACGATACCTAACTGGGTCAGGGAAAAAGAAGTAATGTCTTGTTGCTGTTGCATGTGTCTGAAGTTTTTAAGAGTCCTTCAAACACCAGGAAAACTGTTTATTTTGACCTAGTGAGGCCCACATCGTTTTACCACCGTGGAGCGTTACCTCTCGGTTGGTATTCGCCATATTGCGAATTCCTGATGTTTAATCAATAACTAATAAACTCTTTTAGCATACAAAATGTTGCATCTGCATTATTTTTTTTAGACTCAGAAAATAATTTCCCAATTTTTAAGTTAGTTTATTGTTGTTTTTAATCATTTAGTATTTTAATAAAAATTGAATTTGAATAAAAGAACGATTTGGATAGTGGGAATTATAATGTGGGCATCGACTGCTGCTAAATCGCAGTTGGTGTATCCAGTCAATTACAAATCTCAGGCAGATATCAAAGTATTTGTTGTGGATTATCCTTCCCAAGCTGATTTAAAAGTGTGGAAATCTGATTATAAAAGCCAGGCCAATGGGAATAAAGGGATTTGGTATTTTGTTGATTATAAATCTCAGGCGGATAAAACCCTATTCTTCGTAGATTATAAATCTCAAGCGGATCTATTAATCTATATGGTCAAAAATAGATCTCAAGCAGGTTGGCGCAACCGAAGCAAGATGTACCTTATGATGTAGCTCCTGAATAAGTTTCGACAAGGTTGTCAATATTTAAAATTATAAACATACTCCAATACCTTTGATAGGTTTTTCTTTATTTCATCATTTAAATAATATGTTATTTATGATTAAAAATTATTTGGAGTTTTTTAATTATCTAAATGGAGTTGGTTTTAAGAGAGATTTTAGTGAAGAAAGGAGGATGGAGATGGTGGAAAGTGAGGGATATTATTATTGTAATGAAATTTATTTGGAAATGGAGGGAGAAAAAGTAATGGTTTGTAAAGGTTTGGATTTGAAAAAGGAGTTGAGGTTGGAAAGGTTTTTTAGTGAGGATTATTTAAAGTTATTGAAGGATATTAATGAAAATGGAGGTTGGATTAGAGAAATAAAAGATGAATTGGAAGTGTATTTGAGTGTAGATTGGATCAATAAAAAGATTGTTTTTAGAGTAGGGGGATATTTAAGTTCGAGGTTTGCTGAAATGAGTATGGCAAGTTAATAATTAAATAAGTCGGGTAGGAGTATTATCTCAATGAGTTTCATTGGGGTAGTACTCTATTTTATAAATTAAAATTCTAAATATGAAAATCAAATTTGTTGTTTTCCTATCTATTATGTTTTTTTTCTCTTGTAGCAATAACGTCGAAGAAACCAGTATGGAAGTCTCGACCGCTACTATTATTTCTCCTGATCAACCTTTTGGAATTTTGATTAAAAAGGAGCGTTCCTATTTTGAATCCGAAAAAATTATTGATCGGCTTCAACAATTAGATATTGCAGCTTATGCTGTTGAAAATGAGGATGAGGATGGACGCTGGTATTATGTGATGACGAATGCACTAAGTGATAGTATTCAAGCGGATTCTGTAGTGAAAGGACTCAACGATAAATTGGGCATGCAAGGCGTATCTTATATAGATTTTAATCAATTGGATACCACTGCTAAGGTCGATTTTGACAAGAAGGAATTGAGGGAAGTAGATCGAATCCAAACAAAGCGTCCAGATGTACCTGCTTCAGTGATGCAGGTTATCGAAAAATTTCCCACCTCCACAGCGTACCGATTGGAGCGGGGTAATATTTTTCAAAGTCCTGCCTCTTATCAATCCAAAAGAGACTATAGAAAGTTTAGAGAGCGCAATTATTTTCATTCTGAACTGCCTGCTGGGTTGGAATTAGACGATATAATTATACCATCTACTGCCTATGCAGAGGCTACTTTTACCGATAATTTGAATGAACAGGTAGCCCACCTTCATATTGCTTATCTGCAACCTCAAACCGATTATACAGCCTCCTTTTTCAACTTCACTAGTTTTGATGCTTTTGAGTATACGCAAAAGTATGTTCAAATGATAGAAGCGACTTCGAATTATGAAATCTTATCAAAAAAAGAGGTAACGGTAGCCTCTTTTACTCAACTTGCTGGATATAGGTTACGGGTGAGCAATGAAGAAGGTCAGATAGAAAATCATTTGTACTTGACAGATCCTACTGGAAAATATATAATAATAGCTCATTCAAAAGACAAAACTCATAAAGAATTGGTGACCTTGCTCAAAAGTGCAGGAAAAGGAGAAGGATTAAATGATTATAATGAATTTTATAACACCTTCAATGTTTTTCCCAACATAAGTATAGCAGATGACTTGTTTTTTGGGTATACTTTCAGAAGGCTAGATATGTCTTATGCGGCATCCAAAAAATACAGCGATTGGAGTTTGGAATTAGTTGGACATTATGTGGCTGAAGGATATTTGTACAACACCAAAAAGGGAATGTGGTCCTTTTCTTTGTTTGATTTGATAAGTAAGGAAAGGCGACAGTACATACACGAGACCTTATACGGAAGACAAGTAAGTGGATATGCTAAGATTGTAGATGTTTATAATGAAAAGGGCAATGTTATAAGTCAAGTACTGAAAAATAAAGAATTCTTTGATGAATTGAATTTTCCAAAATCGCGGTATATTGTTACAGTCAACAATTCCGAATATTCTGACCTCAACCTGGAAGAGATGATTAAAAGGGCAGAAAATTTGCAATTGTATGAGGTAGATCAAATGAATAAATCCGATCATTTTCTAAACTAGACAGATGCATATTTACTTATTGCGCACAGCAGGATTTAGCATAGAAAACTTAGAAAAAGTACATGAAATTCTGCAAGAGCAAGGAAGTCCTATTACTTTTCATATCATAGAACAACCTATTGAATTGGGAGAACCTTTGGACTTAGGATGGGAAAATATAGCGGTACATCGATGGGATACTTTGTTTGGAGCTTGCAGAGCATATCGAAATGCCAATGAATTGCAAGACGAAGACAAAGTATTCCTCTTGACTGAATTTTATAATGAGAATAATTGGTTTGGTGCAATAGATGATGAGCATCAAAATGGATTTGTCCATACACATGGTTGGGTGAATTTATTGGGATCTGATTTAGAAGATACCTATCCTATTGCCTACCACATTATATTAAATATTTTGATAAGTTCTATGTTTGAATCCAATGCAGAGGTCATGGAAAAGGTGCATCAAGTACCTAGGGGTTGTATAATGGATTTTTGCATGGATAAAGCACAAGTTACGCATAAATTAAGAACTGGAGATTTGTGCGAAGATTGTTTAGGTATTATTAAAGGAAGCCAAGTTGATATGAAAGTGGTGCTATATAGCCTAAAAATATTTGATAAAATAAGCCATGCGACTAAGTTTATCAATCGAATAAAATATTTAGAAGTGCCTTTTCCATTACTTATTCAAAGTAATGCACCCAATTGGGGTAGGAATTATTATTTGGGGAATAGAGAAATAAATTTATCACCTGTTTTAAAGACCATATATCAGTTATATCTCAACCATCCGGAGGGAATTCCTCTTCACAATTGGGATGAGCACGATGAAGAAATCAGGAGTTTATATGCCAATGTAGCTAATAGAGATTCATTAGAATTACAAGAAAATACGGTAAATAACATAATTAATAATGATAATAAATCAGAGTATTTATCGAGGATTAGAAGAATATTCAAGAATTTAGTAGGTGATGATATATCTAAACATTACACCATAGAGCAGGAAAATAATGGTAATTTCAAAATTGGATTGGATCGGTCATTAGTTTTCGAAATATCAGATAACAACCTTGTTAATAATTGAATTTAAGTTGTTATAGTTGTATTTTAAGAATAAAAACTATGACCAATGATTTTTTATTTCGACTCAATGGAGAGAATAAGGGCAAATTCAAATCTTTTTTAGATCAATACCACGGATCGCCAAGGGTCTGTTGGTATCCAAGTTGCGGTAAGGATTTTAGGGCTCCTATGTTTTTGAGCAAAGCCTACCGTAATTCATGTGACGGATTGGATGATCAACTCCCTCAAGGACCTGATTTATACTTGTACACCGATTATAAATTGTGGGGTGATGAATCGGTTTTCCAAATAGAAGATATCTTTTATCAAGATAAAAAAACCCGAGTTACTTGTAAATCTGTAGAAAGATTACCCGATTTGGATTTAGATTGGTCAAAAGCTAGATATTTTGTTAGTTTCCCGGAATTTGAGTCATATACCCATCAGGTTTATTTTCTTCAAATTGAAATAGAGAGCAAAATTCTTGGTAATATTCAAGCCAATGTATTGTATTGCTTCGCTGTCAACGAGCTTTTCTATAAATATAAGATAGCTCCCTATACCGCTAAAATATCCCATATTATAAAAATTAGATACGGCAGTGGTTTCGGTGGATCTCGAGGATCTGGTAGTTGGGTTCAAAATGTTTTTGATAAGGTAGGAGGTGAATTGCTCATTACAGACCAACAATACCTGCAAAACTCAGGAGATAAAATGTTTTTTAGGCTTAATCCAGCTTATGATGAAGGGGATAACCCTGAGTTTAAATCCATTCATATCGTTCCGAGTGAAAAGTGGTCTTTTCATGGAGATGTGCATTGGCAAATAAAAGTTGGTGCTTAGAAACCGCGTAACAAGCTTGTCAATTTTTTTATAACAGTAAGAATTTGGTAATCTTTGATTCTTAGATTGCCATCGTATACCCATTTTATTAATTTCTCAAAACCTAAGTTTATTTATGAAAAAAGTAGAATTGATCTTTCCAGAAAATTCAAGGCGTGCTTTAACTGGTTCTTACAGTAATTTGTCATTAGAATATGCTAATGGTGATAAGAGAGTTACTGTATTAGATAAGAATGGTTTTAAAAAGGATTTTAAATGTAATGAATTGATTTTAAGAGTAAATGCTAATAAGAGTATTAGTATTCCTTTAAATGATTTTAATGGAACGGGTGTTAAGAATACGGTAAAGGCTAAAATTACGGTTGTTAAAAAGACTAATAATGTGGTAGAAAGTGTGGTTATACATATTAGTTATAAGCCCATTTTGTTATGCTGTCTAGAATCTCCAGAAGAATTTACGTTCCCCAAAAATAAAGAGAAAATAAGGTACCTATATTGTGGTGACTGCAAGAACGTCAAACAATTAGATCAACTAGAGGGGTTAGATGATCTGGAGCATATCGAACTGCATAAGGTTCAAAAGGTATCTAATTATGATATTCTTGGAACCTTAACCTCATTAAAGTCGATTACGTTGAATCAATGTCATCAGCTCACCAAGATCGATTTTCTCCCTTCATTAACAAATCTTGTGAGTTTAAATTTAGGTAGTGCTCTTAAATTGCGAAATATCACGCCTATTTTAATGCTACAATCTCTAGAAAAATTGGTTCTAAACTTTTGTTTGCTTATTGATGACTTAACACCTACCAGGAATTTGAATAGTGTTGAGGTGGTTGATTGTTATAGTCTTGATTAACCTGTTGCATTGATCATTAAAGTGAGTTTTCACTAAGCCATCAATTGTTCGAGAATATAAATCCTTTAAAAAAATATAATATGTTAACCAACCCTCAGGTTCAATTTTTTAAATCGTATCTGCATCATAAAAAAAAGGAAAATGACAAAATGTTGTTGAATATTCCGGAAGATTGGTTTACCAATGATCATTTTGTTCAACATTTTTTGAATACCGTCAACGATTTGAAATTCTGTCCAAATTTTATTTGTGGCGATAAATATTGGGTTAAACTATTTATTCTCAATGGAAATAACATAGTATACATCGATCATAAATTTAAAGAGGATAAAGAAATAGCTTTAATAGCATACTATTCCAATCCTCAAGATGCAGCAGATTTTTTTGATGAAAAATTCAGAGATGATGAAGATTGTTTCCATGCCTCCCTTTATAAAAGACAATATGCTCGATTGCTTTGTTTTTCCGAAAGGATTAGAGCTGATAAATCATGTGTTATTAAAGCCTTATCTATTGATGCTGGTGATTTGGAATTCGTTGACTTTCCATTAAAAGACGATGAGGAGGTAGTAGCAACAGCAGTAGAGAATAATGGAAAAGCATTGGAATTTGCCTCCCTAAGACTAAAAGCCGATAAAAAAACGGTCTTAAAAGCTATAGCTGAGGATATCGGTGCTTGTTGTTATTGCGCACCTGAATTATTACATGATCCTGAGATCATTGATCAAATTATTAAATCAGACTACCGTGGGGAATATCTTCATTATCTCCCACTAGAGGTATGGGAGGATCCATTAAGGATAGAGCAAGTCAGAAAATCGAGCCCCTACAATTTGAATTTTTTGCCGATTTCTATTCGCGATAATGGTCCGGTGATGGAGAAATTTTATCCAACAATGAAAGATTATTTATCCTTTTGTTCCGAAAGGTTAAAAGAGGATAGGGAATATGTAAGAAATGCCTTAGCCAATGATTTTAACAATCTGGAATTTGCATCCAATGAGTTAAAAGATGACGAAGATTTGATTACCCCTTTTTTAACAAAGACCCCATCATGGGGTTTCATCCATGCATCCGAGCGATTGAAATCTAAAAAACCATTAGCCCTCAAAGCAATTACCTACAATACGCGAATTTTTAAATTCTTGCCTGAGCACTTGCGTAAAGATGAAGAAATAGTAACGATAGCGGTCACTGACTATTTCAGTAATATTCAATATGCGGATTATAAGTTTAGAAATGACAAAGATTTTGTTTTAAATGCCTTAAAAACAGCTGATAGAGGAGGTTATATTCTTAGGCATATATCTAGAGATCTTAGGGCTGATAGGGATATTGTAGACAGGGCTATTACTATGAATGGCAATGAGATTAGATTTGCCCACCCCAAATTTTTAAAGGATAAAAAAATGGTTTTAAAAGCCATAGAAAGAGGAGGTGCCCTGCTAAATATATTAGATGAAGAAATGTTAAAGGATGCTGATATACTGGCCAAACTGGTTAGTAACGATCAAATTGAAAATGGAAGTAACTATGTACAGTTTTATGAAGATCCAATCATTTCAAAAGCCAGAATTACTAGCATAATTGGGTGTCTTTACAATGAAATCAATTACAACTTCATGATTGATAGGGAATTTATTGATAAAGCTTTCCGTTCCGACACCTCGTTTTACAAGTATTTGCCCTTATCCCTAAGAAGCGAAAAAGATATCATTTTAATGGCATTACAGGTATCTAATGAGGATATATTAAACTATATCCCGCTTTCGAGTTTGGATGAGGAGATAATAGAACAAATTTGTCAAAAGGGATTTGGTTCCATTTTGAGAATATTACCTGAAATCAAATTTAAAAGAAGCTATCTCCTTAAGCTATTGAGCGCTAATGGAAAAGCCCTCAAATATTTGAGTGATGAGGCTAAGAAAGATAAGGAGTTGGTGTCTGCTGCAGTTGAATCCAATGGAATGATGCTCAAACTAGCTGATGCTAAATTGAAAGGGGACATGGATTTAATAAAGAAAGCGTATCAAGAAAATAGCGACTCTATTCGATATGCTGAAATTCCCAATGAAATGAGAAAAATGATTGAATTTTTTAATTGATTCTAAATATTAATATTATGCCACATTTTCAATTTGTCGTTAGATTTTATGCTGAGGGAGTTAGGGGAATGCAATATGCTACCGTTACTGCACAAAATGCAGCGGAGGCCCGTAATCACATTAAATCCCTCTGGGGAGATAGATTAAAAAGCATTCATGGAGTAAGTCGGGCTTAGTTCCCCAGTAATATGCATTGCTATGTCAGTCAGGGCGCTCCGGATATTTCAGCAATTCCGTCTGGAGGCCCTGAACCATGCGCTGGAGTTCTGCCGTGTCCACTTCTATTTCTATATGGTGGCGACCAAAATCTACGCCTATTTTAATTAATCGCAATGCTGCTGACGGGTCATTCAGGTCCGCGGCCATTTAAAATATACTCCAACCAATCTATTAATTCTTGCACTTCAAAGGTTTCCAAACAAGGATCTACAATTCTTATCACTTCCTCCTTAAACCTTAATTGGAGAAATATTTCCAGCCAGTTGGCATCAGAACCTTTTTTCATTTCGGGAAACTGATAATTTAGAATTTGAAATTCTATCGATTGATTGTTTTTACCTTTAAATATCATAATTGGTTGAAGCCTATTTAGAATTTGCTACAGATTATCAAATTTTTCCTTCATGGTTTTATTTCCCCGGGTCAATTTTTTAATGGTCAATTTATCCGCTTTTTCATTAGCCAGTCGAAGTTGATTTTCACTAGTCAATAAAGCCTTTTTTACATTTTCCATAGTCTTTATGGATTTGTCGATTTCCTCTATAGCTTTTCCAAAATTCTTAGAGGCGGATAGGTAATTTTTGGCGAAGCCGGTCTTAAACTCCTCGATTTTACTTTCAAAGTTGGTAATATCAATATTCTGATTCCTTATATGCTCCAGTTCCTTTTTATAAGCCATTGAATTTTTAGCTGCATTCCTCAACAATGAGATTATTGGAATAAAAAACTGAGGTCGAATAACATACATTTTGGGATAGAGGTGACCTACATCCACAATACCAGTATTGTAATACTCACTGTCCGCCTCCAGTACGGATACCAATATGGCATATTCGCACTTTTTATCGACCCGGTCTTTATGCAGCTTCGCTAAAAAATCTTCATTCTTTTTCTTGGTGGCAGTTTCCGAGCCTTCGTTTTTCATGTCAAACATGATAGATATCAATTCTGTGCCATTTTCATCCGTTTCTCTGTAAATATAATCTCCTTTGGTACCGGAACTGATGTCATTATCTTTATTAAATGTTACATTTTGTTGAAAAGCGGTTGATCTCAACTTGTTGAACTCCATCTCACAGTGCTCTTCCAAACTTTGACCCAGCATCTTGGTGGATAATTTCATTTTCATATCCCTAATTGCCAAAATTTCTCCATCCTTATATTTGATGATCTCATCCTTGCTTTGGAGGGCTATTAAATGCTCTTGTTGCAGGCTACTGACTAAGTGCTGTTTTTCAAGATCTTTGTTGTTGAGTTGATTTATCAATTGATCTTTTTCCTTTTCAAGCGCTTGGATAGATTGATTGAATTCTAATTGTTTCTTAGTCTCTATTGATTCCAGATTAGATTTCAACTCAGCAATAGCCTTGTCCTTTTTTGCCATTTCTTGTTGAAAAGATTCCGTGACTTGAAGTTCGGCAATTCTGATGGCATCTGTTTTAGCTTGTTCAGCAATTTCCAATTGTCGCTTAATTTCCTCTTCAAATTGGTGGTCTCTAACTTGTTTGACGATGTCTGCATAACCAGACTCATCAATTTTAAAGATTTTTCCGCAGTGTGGGCATTTTATTTCATTCATCATGATCGTCTTTATTTTGGTTATCGAAATGTTTTTTGACAAAATTCAAGAAATCCTGTTCCCCCTCTCCTCCCAATCCAAAGATTTCATCTAATAGCTGTTCAAATTCAGGACTTATTTCCTCCTCTTCTGAATCATCATTTTTAGGTGGTTCCTCCCCATTTATGATGTTAATTATTGGGCCATATTCTGATTCTTTTTCACTGGAATAATCATGGAGTGCCTCCCAAAGAGAATCTTCTTTGGGCAAATCGTGTAGAAACCAAAATAGGATACTGTAAACTATTTCCAACAATTTGGCACCATATTGATTATTGGCTGCATCTAACCCTAATTTTTTCAGCAGTTTGGCATTTTCTGGGGTTAGAAAGGCATCTATTTGAGCTACAATAGAAAATCCAAAATCATCTGGATACGTCAGCAATGAAGAACCTCTCAATACATCTTGAGTTCTTTGTGTACTCCCTTCGGGAAAAAGGTTAGGTATCAACTGGAAAATTTCCGCTGGGGTATCTTCTTTAGCCTTGGTCAAATCTAATTGCTGAAAAGTGGTGAGTTTTTCTTGATTGATTAAAAGAAAAAGGGCCAATTGAAGAGGCTCCCTAATCGTTAATAAATTGTTGGATACCTTGATTCCTCTTGCTAGGGTGAGGTTAAAGCAAGTAGAAAAGACATAGGTCTCCCAGGCATTATTGGGTAAATTCATAATAGGTTAATTTAATTAAGCTGCTACAATCAAATGGAATAATTCAGAAGATTTCCTTCTTAGGTGTTTGCTGGCATTCTTAGCTCTATAAGCTGTAATAACAGAACCATTGTGAGTGACCACAATCAAATTGTCTAATCGCTCTTTAATTCTAAATGAGGTGCCCTTGGGGTGGCACTTCTGCGTGATGTAGTAAAATTGAAACCCTTGTTTGAGGATGCTGTAACCAAACTCAAGAACGTAAGAAAGTTCTTCATCAGTTAAATTTCTTTGTGCCATTCGCGTCTCTGCGTGTCGTGTCAATGTAAATGGTAAAACAATATTAGCATGGGTAGGAATAATAAATAAACTTCTGGAAAAATCTGTTCTTTTCAAATTGATCAATTTAAATTAACAATAAGCAGGTGGGTGACACCTGATGGAATAACCAACTATCTTGCAGCCGGACTTAATCCGGGTAGTGTAAAACAGAAAAATTAACTTTGAAGGAATTTGCTCATTGAGCTGTAATATTAACACACATTTTCCGATATTCCAAATTATTTTGAATTTAATTTGGAAATTAATCAAAATTAGTGTATGGGAACATAGTCCTGAACCTCTTTACCAAATAATTTAAAATTTGGAATATTCGGTTTGGGAACAATGATCAACTCTTCTTTTGATTTTTCGTTCATTTCAGTTCTTAATTTCATCAGCAACTTCCCTAGGTAATTATGGCCAATAT
>CALAZP010000208.1 GCA_937926355.1 uncultured Saprospirales bacterium | reverse complement strand
GAAATATTGGCGAATTTTAAAACAATCATCGTACCTGAAATTAATAATGGCCAGTTGTCCAAAATCATTAAGGAAAGATTTTTGATGCCGGTGGTCCCTTTTAATAAAATTCAAGGCGTGCCCATTAATAAAACCGAATTAAAAGATTTTATTTACGCATTGCTCGAATCAGAAGAAAATGGAAGCAGTAAAAGCTAAAGATTACGCTACCGATCAAGAGGTGAGGTGGTGTCCTGGATGTGGAGATTATTCAATTTTAAAGCAATTACAGACCGTTTTTGCCCAATTAGAATTGGATAAAGACGAGGTGGCTATCATCTCGGGGATTGGTTGTTCCTCTAGGTTTCCCTACTATATGAACACCTATGGAATGCACAGCATCCACGGGCGAGCACCTGCTATTGCTTCGGGGCTTAAAATGGCGAATCCAGATTTGGATGTCTGGGTTATTACTGGAGATGGGGATGGATTGTCTATTGGGGGCAACCATCTGATTCACTTGCTAAGACGAAATTTTAATCTGCAAGTTTTATTATTTAATAATGAAATCTACGGGTTGACCAAAGGACAGTACTCGCCTACTTCTGAGGTGGATAAACATACTAAATCATCCCCTTTCGGATCTATAGACCACCCGATCAATCCATTAGCTCTTGCACTAGGAGCGGATGCTACTTTTGTGGGTCGCACTTTGGATCGCGACCCTGCACATCTAAGGGAGACGCTTTTGAGGGCCCATACGCATAGGGGTACTTCCTTTGTTGAAATTTATCAGAATTGTAATATTTTCAATGATGGGGCCTTTGAATTATATACCGATAAAGCTACTAAATCGGATTATACGGTTGACCTCAAACAAGGGGAACCGTTGGTATTTGGTAAAAATGCTGATAAGGGAATTCGATTAGATGGTTGGAAACCCCAAGTTGTGGAGTTAAATGGATCGGGATATTCGGTTAGTGATTTGTGGATTCACGATGAAAAGGATCCTACTAAAGCTCACTTGCTTAGTCGATTTTTCAATGAGCATTTGCCGCGACCAATAGGTGTGCTGTATCAAGAGGACAGACCTTGTTACGAAGATTTAATGATGAGTCAAATCGATAGTGCAGTTGAAAAGTTGGGAAAGGGGGATTTGGATCAATTGTTAAAAGCTGGAATGACTTGGAAAGTAGACTAAGTGGGGTAATCAATAGATTACCCCACATGAATTATTTATAACGGCCTAACCCATATATTTCTAAATCTGGTTGGATTTCCGTGATCTTGAAGCATGATAGCGTCCGCGCCGTGAACTTTTAACTTGGGAATACCTATATATTCGGTAGTTCCGAGTAGAGAAACATTATTCTGAACCAATACCCCATTTAAAAGGGCGGTAATTCTCGCTGGAGTTTTGATTAACCCATCCTCGTTGTAAGTAGGTGCGGTGTAAATAATATCATAGGTCTGCCACTCCCCTGGTTTTCTGGAAGGATTAGCTAGAGGAATATGTTGCTTATAAATAGATCCTACTTGGCCATTCGCATAGGTTTCATTTTGGTAATTATCTAAGACCTGAATTTCATATCTGGATTGAAAGAAAATACCTGAATTCCCTCTGCCTTGTCCATTGCCTTTGACTTCAGAAGGGGTGGCAAATTCAATATGCAGCTGAACGTCTTCAAATTTTTGTTTGGTTCTGATATTACCAGAGCCTCCTACCACCTGCATGGCGCCATCTACTAATTTCCATTTAACCGGACTTCCATCAAGGTGTTCCCAAGCATCGAAGTTGGAACCATCAAATAAAATGGTTGCATCAGAAGGGGGCTGACCTGTAACTGGTGACTCTACAACCTTAACTTTTACATCGTAAATACTAGTTAAATCTGGTATTTCAGCATCTCTTTGTTGGGCCATTAGCGCACTAGTTGAAAATAATGCCAGCCCCAATAGTTTCATTTTCATATTTTATTAGGTTTTAGTTTAACGATTAAAAAAATGTTTCATCCAAAAATCATGAGTCAACCTACTTGAATGCACACGCTTAGCTCCTCCCCATCCGTGTCGACCGCCTGGGTAAATCATAAACTCAAAAGATTTTCCCTCATCTTGAAGTTTGCTCACCAACTGAACGCTATTCTGCATGTGCACATTATCATCTATGGTCCCGTGAATTAACAACAATTTACCTTTGAATTTAGGTACGTGAGTCATCACGGATCCAAAAGCATATCCCTCCGGATTATCTTTGGGTGTATCCATAAATCTTTCTGTATAAGCATTATCGTAGAGATGCCAGTCTGTAACTGGCGCACTAGATACTCCGTGCGTAAAATAATCAGCTCCATAAGTAAGCGCCATAGCTGTCATATAACCACCATAGCTGCTTCCCATAATTCCCATTCTGGTTGGATCAATGAAATCTTTAGCCCTCAACCATTCTACTGCTTCAAAATAATCG
>CALAZP010000207.1 GCA_937926355.1 uncultured Saprospirales bacterium | reverse complement strand
TCAGTGAGTTATTCAGCAAAAATTAATAATAAAGACGAAGCCTTAAACGCGTAAAATAAATTGTAAAAAATGAGTGCAGTCGTTTCTCCAATTAGAGAGCCGTTAATTACAGGAGGAAAAACCTACCATCAGATAACGGAAGATATTTGTTCTCCTACAGAGCGAGTCCCAAGTTTGTCTTGGATAATAGCTTTCACGATCTCTGCAGGATTTCTTGGTTTGTATGTTTTTTCTGTTTTCTGGACTATATGGAAAGGGATTGGATCTTGGAACCTGAATAGAACCATTGGATGGGGCTGGGATATTACCAATTTCGTATGGTGGGTAGGTATTGGTCATGCGGGTACTTTGATTTCTGCTATTTTATTGCTTTTCAGACAAAAGTGGCGTACGGGTGTAAACAGAGCAGCGGAAGCCATGACGATATTTGCGGTAATCTGTGCAGGTCAATTTCCTCTTATTCACATGGGAAGATTGTGGTTGGGGTTCTTTATTTTTCCTTATCCCAATACAAGAGGTCCGTTATGGGTTAATTTTAATTCTCCTCTTTTATGGGATGTATTTGCAATCTCGACTTATTTCACTGTTTCCCTTTTGTTTTGGTATTCTGGTTTAGTACCTGATTTTGCTACAGTAAGAGATAGAGCTAAGGGATTCCGCAAGAAAATATATGGCTTTTTATCTTTTGGATGGACAGGGTCTGCTAAGCATTGGCAACGTTTCGAAAGTTTGTCTTTAGTCCTTGCTGGTCTGGCTACTCCTCTTGTTCTTTCCGTTCATACTATCGTATCCTTTGATTTCGCCACTTCTGTAATTCCTGGTTGGCATACTACGATTTTTCCACCCTACTTTGTTGCGGGAGCTATCTTCTCTGGATTCGCGATGGTACAAACTTTGATGGTTATCACTAGAAAAGTTTTGAATTTGCAAGACTATATTACCCTTGGTCATATTGAAAGTATGAATAAGGTCATTCTAGCTACGGGTACTATTGTAGGAACTGCTTATTTGACAGAATTATTTGTCGCTTGGTACTCAGGATACATCTATGAGCAATATGCTTTCTATAATAGAGTATTTGGACCATATTGGTGGGCTTATGTGGGAATGATGAGTTGTAATTTATTATCACCTCAAATTTTTTGGTCTAAAAAAATAAGAAGAAGTATTTTCTGGACCTTTGTAATGTCCATTTTTGTAAATATCGGAATGTGGTTTGAACGTTTTGTAATCATCTCCTCAACCCTTGCGAGAGATTATTTACCTACTAGTTGGAGTTATTATGTTCCAACTTGGGTAGAAATAGGAATTTTCCTTGGAACCATTGGATTGTTCTTTACTCTGTACTTAATTTTTGTTAGAACAGCTCCAGTAGTTGCAGTAGCTGAGGTTAAAAGTATATTGAAATCCTCAGGTGACCAATATGTAATGGATGCTGATAAATATAAGGAAAAGGCGGTTGTGACAGAACATGCTGAAACTCATTAAAAAACCTTACAACTTCAACAATAAAATGGAAGGACAAAAAGAAGTACTATTTGGTCTTTATAATGACGAAGAGATTTTATTAAAGGCTGTTCGTAAAGCGAAAGATGATCATCTCGAGATTATGGATGTATATACTCCTTTTCCCGTTCACGGGCTAGATCACGAGATGGGATTATCTGAAAGTAGGTTGCATATTGCGGGATTCTTTTATGGAGCTATAGGTACATTAACCGCTTTTTTATTTATGACTTGGGTCTTTACAAGGGATTGGCCAATTATCTTTGGTGGAAAGCCATATTGGTCTGTTCCTGCATTTATTCCTGTAACATTTGAGGTAACTGTATTATTCGCTGCAATAGGAATGGTGGTCTCCTTTTTCACAGTCAATGGTTTGGGCCCCGGTACTGAAGCAGTCACTTTGGATGATAGAATTACAGACGATAAATTTTGTATTGCATTCGATACTAGTTCTCAAGATGAGAACTTAAAAGAAAAAATAAATAACTTTTTCAGCTCCACAGGTGCTGAAGAGGTGAATACAAAATCTATATAAAATTTAATTTTATAAAAATGAAGACTTTAAAAAGGGCATGTTTTACTGTGACTATTCCACTTTTTTTAGCTGGATGTCAACAAGTTGGGGTGAATTCCCCTGGAACAGAATACATGCCGGATATGGCTCATTCTGTTGCTATTGAGAGCAATGTTTATATTAATTATGAGCACAATACTTGGAATGAGGAAAGTGCATTGCCATTAAAGGACTTGTCCAATCCTAAGTTACCTGTTCATGGAACTGTTCCACGCGGGTATACAGGAGTAGCTGCAGCTAAGTCTCCAATGGAACGGATAAAGAAAGAAGAGGCCATACGGGGAAGAAATGCTGTCAACGCTATTTCAGTTACTCTAAATGGTCATGTGCCTTATTATTACGATGATACAGAGGAAGAAAGGGTTAGAGCTACAGAAGAAATTATTGAAAATCCGTATCCGATCACTAAAGACGGTTTGGCTAGAGGTAAGGAATTATACAATACTTTCTGCGGAATATGTCATGGTGAAAAGGGTGATGGTCTAGGCTATTTGGTTAGAGATCCTAATCCTGCCACTGGAGATCCAGGTGGAGTTTATCCCGCAGCTCCTGCTAATTTTTTGGTAGGTGATTTAGCCACTGCCAGTAATGGAAGATATTACCATGCTATTATGTATGGAAAAAATGTGATGGGTGGTTATGCTGACAAGATTTCTTTTGAAGAAAGATGGCAAGTGATACACTATATCAGGACTTTACAAGCTGCTGATGTAAAAGCTACCTATGATGAAATGGAAAATTCTTTAAATAAAGTATACGGAACACCAATGGCTGTTATTGAGCTTGGTGGGGAATAAAAATATATCATACAATGAACCAATTTGTCTTTACATCGCAAGCCAAAAAAGTATTAAGTGCCTTTATGGGGCTCGGTGTCCTGTGTATGTTATTAACCTTTTTTGTAGCGGATGATGCGTTACACAGTAGGTTTTGGTCAAATTTTTTGCATAATTCTGTGTTCTTCACGGGAATAGCATTTATTTCACTTTTTATTATAAGTGCCTTCACCACTGCGTGGGCCGGATGGTATACTCAAATTAAAAGAATTTGGGAAGCCTACTCTTTATTTATGATTCCCGGATTGCTTTTAATGATTATTATAATTGGAGGAATTTGGTTGCACTCCCACCACCTCTACCATTGGACGGATGCAGCTGCTTTGGAAGAAGATGAAATTTTAGCCCATAAATCTTCTTTTTTAAATCCTATGTGGTACACCTTAGGAACCTTAATTATTGTAGGAATTTGGATCTTTTTCGCCAAACGAATGAGAGGGTTGTCCTTAGATGAAGATGAATCTGGAGATAATTCTTATGAACATCACAGAAAATACAGAATTTGGTCTGCTGCTTTCCTTCCAGTTGCTGGTTTTTCCAGTGCTGCTATAGTTTGGTTATGGGTAATGTCGGTTGATGCCCATTGGTACAGTACTTTATTCGCTTGGTATACAGCTGTTAGTTGGTTCGTAGCTGCTATGGCGTTAACTAT
>CALAZP010000206.1 GCA_937926355.1 uncultured Saprospirales bacterium | reverse complement strand
TGAAGTATAAAAGCATATACCAAAATAGTTACCAGTGCCCAAGTTTCCTTAGCATCCCAACCCCAATATCTACCCCATGACTCGTTTGCCCACACGCCACCCAAATAGGTTCCAATACTGACCATGAATAAACCTCCTATCAACGTCATTTCACTGATATAGGTCATTTCTTTTACCTTTTTGAAAATGCGCTCTCCATTGTTTTTATTGGCAAATGAAATCAGTATCAAATTCAATAGTCCAATTATGGCGCCTAGCATCAAGAACCCATAACTACCTGCTTCAAGGGAAACATGAATAGTTAACCAATAAGACTTTAATACTGGAACTAGTGGGGTGATTTCAGGATCTAACCAACTTAACCCCGCCACCATCAATATAGTAGCGGAAAGGACATTAGTTGCGGCTAAAACTCCAGAAGATTTTCTAGAAAAAATTAATCCGGCTAAAGTGGTTGTCCAAGCAATATAAATCATAGATTCATACCCATTACTCCAAGGTGCTCTTCCTGATACATACCACCGTAATCCTAATCCAATGGTATGAAAAGTAAATGCAATCCATAAGGCGATATAAAATACTTTTAGATATAAATGAAGATTAGATTGTGGTTTGAACACGGTCAAAAAAACCAATGCCAAAAAGGCCAAACCCAATAATCCATATCCCTTGCTCAATCTGCTGAAAACCGAAAGGTCATTCAAGAGGATTTCACTGTTGATTTTTGTAGTAGAGGGCATGACAGCACCACCGTTAGCCATTTGGTATTGCTCGAGGTTAGTCACTAATTGATTGGCATTATTCCAATTACCTGTATTTAATCCAGTTCGGAGGGCTGTTACATAATTATTATAAAAGGATTGTGCAAAAGGATTATTTAACCCTATAGAAGGATTTCGCTGTATGTCTTGAGGAGAAACCCAGGTGTTGTTAGCATCATTAGGAATAGGTAAAACTTTAAGGTAACTTCCAGAAAAAATCATATTACAAATATTCACTCGCTCATCAATTTTCATGAGCTCCTTTTCATACACTCCCCTTTCTTTTTCTGGAACATTATATGCGGCACGTATTTCCTCCTTTAACTTATAAGATCCGTCTGTATTAAAAAAATCTTTATAAGCCAAAAGTGGTTGGTCACTAGAAAGAAGTTCAGCAATTTTTTGATGTTTTCCTCCTTTAATGAGGGATACTGAATACCAATCTTTAGGATTGGCAGTCATCCCTAGAACTATTTGATCGGCATTTAATCCTTCATACTCTGTTTTCCTAGAAAGTTTTCTAAGTACCTCATTGTTGAAAGTATGCAAAGGCTTCATTCGTCCTCTGAAATCTTGCATCACGGCCTTTGATAATAATTGGGCATGGTCCTTATCAATAATATTTTGACTGTTACCTGTCTGTGGCAAGAGTGCTGTGGTTATTATAAATCCTAAAATGATTATAGATCTCATTTTTTGCAATTTTTTTGAAATCTCGGTAAACCTACTTTTTGGGCTAAAGAAGGTTAATATCATTCCAATGGTAAGAAGGAAATATCCTAAGTAGGAGACCCAAGTCCCCCAGAAATCATGGTTTACACTTAAATAGGTTCCTAATTCATCTTGATCAAATGAGGATTGAAAAAAACGATAACCTCGGTGAATTAAGATATTATTCATATAAATTCTTCTATCTTCTTGAATACTTTGAGAAGGATCTAAAAGCGTGACTTCACTGGCATAAGATGCTGCATTATTAGTACCTGGATACCTTTCCATTTGGAAATCTTTCAAATATATAGAAAAAGGCAATTGTACTTCTCTAGCCCCGTAGCTAACGGAAACTAAAGCATCTCCCAATTGCTGTTGATTGGCCATCCCAAGGGATCCCTTTCTTCCATATACGGTAATGGTGCGATTTTCTCCATTGAATGATAAGTTTAACTGCACCCCACCCAAACTTTCATTGGTCATTTTTTGTCCTGAAGATTCAATGGTTATTTTACCACTTGGGGTAAAATCTCCGAAAACAAATCTTTGATTGCCAGATGCATATAAACTTCTCAATTGTAAAGGTTGGGTAGTGCCCGGATTCAGACTGGACTGGGTTTGGGTAGCCATAACCGTTACCTCAAAAGGCTGAGGAACCTGAATGTAAGGTGTCCCGTTTTCCTCTATTATCCCGATAGCACCCGGAACTGGATTATTAGAAAAATTAAAAAGGGTTCCGTTGTAATTTTTTACCTCTCCTTTTCTTAAGTAATATTCTTGCCTACCTGAACTTCCTCCGAAAACTATCTTTAGAATAGGTAGGCCGTTTTCGTCAAACTTAAGGACTTCCTCCGGGTTAGGCAGAAAATTGATAATGTCAACTTTTAAAATTCTTCCATTGAGATTGTAGGCATTTTTATGCGTATTATTCCCCAAAGAAGCAAAAAGAACAGGTTCATCAAATTCAAAAGTTTGCCCCCCTAGAGCAACTTTATATTTCAAATACATTTCAGAAGAAATAAAAGTATTGGAAGCGTCATTTTCCCTGATATGCATAATGCCTTCAAATCCGGTATATCGAGTAATAGCAGCTCCAATGATGATAACGATCATCGCCAAATGAAAGGTCAAAATGGCCCATTTTTTTTGCTTGACCATTTTGAATCTGATAATATTGGCTACTAAGGCTAATGAAAATAAGAGTAGTAAAACTTCAAACCATCGCGCTTGAAAAATTATTTTTTGGGCAGCACTGGTTCCGAAATCATTCTCGACAAAAGTTGCTGCACCGATAGCTATGGCAAATAAAAGGATATAGGTTGCAAAGGCTTTTGGTGAAAATAAAATATCAAAAAAAATTTTTTTAAATGTATTCATCTAACTGGATGAGGAGTTATTAGATTCGATTGGTATAAAAACGAATTTAAACGGAAAAAAATTCTTAGCGAATATTTATTGAAATTTTTAATTTGTATTTAATCTAAAGTTGATTTTTACTTACAACTGTTTTGGCTTGTTCTAATAGTCCAAAAGTTATTACTCCAGTTGGTTCTGGAGAGAATGGCCAATCGACAGCTCAAAACGAGTCATTTATGCCGGCTTCTCAGCCAATGACCAGTGAATTTGCAGAGCATAGAATTAAAGTTATAGAAGTGCTTAATACGGATAGATATACCTATATGTTGTCTGAGGAAGGAGAACTAGAGCCCTATTGGGTGGCGATTTCCAATAGGCCGGTTGAGGTTGGGGATGAATTTATATACCGAGGGGGTTTAGTTAAAAAGAATTTTTTTAGTGCAGAATATAATAGAGTATTTGAAACCCTTTATTTGGTCTCAGAGATTTTGCCATTAAACGGTATAGGAGGTGGCCAACAGGTTGACGTAAGCAATCCCGAATTAACTGCACCTCCTAAATCAGTTCAGCCTATTCAAGGGGCTATCAAACTTAAAGATTTGATTACTAATGCTGATAATTATGCCGGGAAGGCCGTTCGAATATCTGGTAAGTGTGTTAAAATAAATCCTATGATCATGGGTAGAAATTGGGTGCACGTTCAGGATGAATCCGGTGCAGAGTTTGATTTAACAGTTACGACCAATGAACAAGTACAATTGGGTCAAATGGTTAATATGGAAGGAATATTGGCGGTCAATAAAGATTTTGGTGCAGGATACTTTTATAAGGTCATCGTTGAAAATGCCATTTCTCTTTAATATGGGGGTAACTCCCCGGTTTTTTAATAGGATGCTACTGCCTTTGTAGCCGTTTTTATACTCCTTGTAGTATTCTATTAGAATTTAATTTTGTTATATTGCGATGTAACAAAAGCTAAAATTAACTAGATTCATGAGGGTAAAATTCAAATTGCTTTGGGCAGTCCACACAAGCTTCATCCTTACGGTCTTTTTATTATCTAATTGTAATTCTTATAAATCTGAGGAAGAAGAGGGTTTAGTTGATTTTAATTTTCACATTAGACCTATTCTATCAGATAAATGTTTTGCTTGTCATGGTCCCGATGCCAATAAAAGGGAAGCTGGCCTTCGATTAGATACTGAAGAAGGAGCTTTTGCAGCATTAAAGGACGAACCATATGAATTTGTTATTATTCCAGGCGATAAGGAAAATTCTGAAGTTTGGCACCGAATAAATAGTGCAAATCCCTCCGAAGTCATGCCTCCTCCGGAATTCAATGTAGTGCTAACCGATGAAGAAAAAAACTTAATTGGCCGATGGATTGAACAGGGTGCTGAATATAAAGAACATTGGGCATTTATTCCACCTGAGAAGAGTGAAGTACCCAAGGTAGATAAAGAGAGTTGGCCATTAGACGAAATTGATTTTTACATTTTAGCAAAAATGGAATCTAAAGGTTTACAACCCAATCCTAAAGCCGAGAAATATCACCTATTAAAGCGCGTAGCTCTGGATCTTACTGGACTTCCACCTTCTTTAGATTTACAAAGAAGATTTCTTTCCGGATCGGAGGAGATGGGTTATGAAGAAGTTGTAGATGAATTATTAGCTTCTCCTCATTATGGTGAGAAAATGGCATTGCATTGGTTGGATGTCTCTCGATATGCCGATTCGCATGGATATCAAGATGATGGGGTACGGACAATGTGGCCTTGGAGAGATTGGGTGATTCATGCTTTTAATCAAAATTATCCCTATGATCAATTTGTTACTTGGCAATTGGCGGGAGACTTGATTGATCATCCTACTAAGGAATCTATCCTGGCCACCGGATTTAATCGAAATCACAAAATAACGCAAGAGGGTGGAGTAATAGATGAGGAATATCGAGTAGAATACGTAACGGATAGGACCAATACCTTCGGAAAGGCATTTCTAGGATTGACTTTTGAATGTGCTAAATGTCACGACCACAAATACGATCCTATTTCACAGGAAGAATATTTCAGCACTTTTGCTTTTTTCAATCATGTTCCAGAGAAAGGTCTTTTTGGTACCATTGATGCTTCCTTTGCAGATCCTCCTAATATGAAAATTACTAAAGAGGAAGCAGATGGAATTTTGTCTTTTGTGAATTTGCAAGATTCTATGCCGGTGGAAGTAATGATCATGCAGGACTCTATGGGTATGAGATCCACTTATGTATTAGAAAGAGGAAACTACGACTCTCATGGTAAAGAGGTTGATTTCAAAACCCCAAAAGCAATAGCACCATTTGATCCAAACCGATATGGGAAAAATAGATTAGGGTTGGCACAGTGGCTTCTAAGTGACCAAAATCCATTGACTGCTAGAGTTTATGTCAACCGAATCTGGCAGGAAATTTTTGGAAGAGGAATTGTAGCTACACCAGGAGATTTTGGAATGCAAGGAGAATTGCCTAGCAATATTGAACTCTTAGATTATCTAGCTAATGATTTTAAGAATAACCATTGGGACATCAAGCGATTGGTTAAGAAAATTGTGCTTTCCGCTACATATCAGCAATCCTCTGAAGTAACTGAAAAGCATTTGCGGATAGACCCTGAAAATATATATTTAGCGCGATCACCGAGATTTAGAATACCTGCAGAGTTGGTACGTGATTTGGTTTTATCTAGTAGTGGCTTACTTAATGAAACAATTGGAGGACCTAGCGTGAAGACTTATCAGCCTGATGGAATTTGGGAGGTGACTACTTCTGGTCGTGGCT
>CALAZP010000205.1 GCA_937926355.1 uncultured Saprospirales bacterium | reverse complement strand
CGGGGGTCAAAGACTCGGATAATGATGGGATTCCCGATGAAATGGACAATTGTCCATCAGAAGTTGGTTCTATTGAGAATGGGGGATGTCCTGATAGTGATGGAGATGGAATTCCAGATGATAAAGACTTGTGTCCGAATGATATAGGAAGTACCTATTCTAATGGATGTCCAGATAAGGATGAAGATGGAGTACCTGACGCAGAAGATGGTTGTCCAGAGGTTACAGGTAGTAAAAAACTAAATGGTTGCCCTGACAGCGATGGAGATGGTGTGGGTGATGATAAAGATTTTTGTCCACAAGAGGCTGGACCGATTAGTAATATGGGTTGCCCGATAGCGGATAGCGATGGAGATGGGATTCCCGATGAAATAGATTACTGCCCCAATGATCCTGGTCAAAAATCGGCTAATGGTTGTCCTGACAGGGATGGAGATGGAATGGCAGATGATGAGGATGAATGTCCAGATTTAAAGGGCTATTTCAATGGTTGCCCTGATAGTGATGGTGATGGTTTGCATGATGGAGAGGATCCAGAGCCTCAAATAGCCTCCTTTTCTAATCGATTATTATCTAAGGAGGCTAAGATGGTTTTGGAATATGCCAAAGAAGAAATTAGATTTGATTATAACAAGTCTAATATCAAGGAAGATTCTAAGTGGGTTTTAGATAGAGTGGTGGACATAATGAATAAATATCCTGATTATTTGCTTAGAATAGGTGGGCATACCGATAATATTGGTGGGGAAGCTTACAATCAAATTTTATCCGAACAAAGGGTTAAAAGTTGTTACAATTATATTGTGGCCAAGGGAATAGCCCAAGATAGAATAGTATATTTTGGATTTGGGGAATCTAGACCAATAACTGGAAATAAAACAGCAATAGAAAGACAACTTAATAGGAGAGTGGAGCTAGAATTATTTATTGAATAGAGCTCTCGATTTTTCTTCTACTTTTTCTTGGAGAGACTTTTTATATTTGGTCAAATTAGCGTGTACTTCGGCATCATCTATCCCAATCATTTGAGCGGCAAGGATTCCGGCATTTAAGGCTCCATTTAATGCCACAGTGGCTACAGGAACACCAGCTGGCATCTGTAAGATGGAAAGTACAGAATCCCATCCATCTATGGAATTAGAGGACTTAATGGGAACCCCAATAACAGGAACGGAGGTTAAAGAGGCAATCATACCAGGAAGGTGAGCAGCACCTCCGGCACCTGCTATAATCACTTTAATTCCTTTAGAATAAGATGTTGTTGAAAAATCAACCATTTTCATCGGGGTCCTATGTGCAGAAACGATATCAGTTACTATTTCGACGCCTAATTGGTCAAGTATCTCTTTTGCAGATTTCATGACCGGCCAATCCGAATCAGATCCCATTACTATTGCTACCAATTTTCTGTTTTTTACCAAAGATAAAACGTTTTATACCTTTGGCAAGTTATATTGTATAAAGAACCATGCGTGTAATCTTTTTAATTTTTTACCTTTTACCAGTATTTCTTAGCGGTCAACCAGGTAGTTCTGCTCCAGAGGTACTCCCTACTAAATCTTGGCGCTCTGTTGATCTAAAGGAAGGTCTATGCACTATTTTAATGCCATTTGAGCCTCAAAAAGTATCGGATACGTTACAAACTCCTATTGGTCAAGTGATCAATTATCAATACTATGCTAGACAAGAGCAAACTACTTTTATGGTATCTTTCTGGGAGTATCCACCTGAAGTATTACCAATTGATTCTTTAGATTTTGTAAATGACTTTTTCGAAGCCACTATTAGCGAAAGTTTGTCGAGCACTCAAGGCGTATTGATTTATCAAACACCGGATGATTTTTTTGAATGGCCAGGTCAATTGTGGCGCATAGAATTTGGCCAACCATCAAAGGGAATTAAGGCTAAAGGAATTTTAATAGATAATCGTTTTTATTTGATTCAAGTCGTTTCACTGACTAATAATTTCACTTCAAATCCTTACCCTGATAGATTTATCAAGTCTTTTAAATTGAATAATGAACCATAATCCTTTTATTTGTGAGATAATATGAATGATAATAATGGATAAAATAGCCGTTTTTCCTGGTTCCTTTGATCCTATTACCTTAGGACATGTAGATTTAGTCCATAGAGCGCTTCCTATTTTTGATAAAATTATTATTGCAATAGGAGAAAACAATCAAAAAAAATCTCTCTTTTCTTTGGAGCAACGAATAAATTGGCTGAAAAAAGTATTTGAACAAAATGATAGGGTAGAGGTCGGTTTTTTTGAAAATCTCACTGCAGATTATTGTAAGAAAATTGGGGCTACTTATCTATTAAGAGGATTGCGTAATGCTAGTGATTTTGATTATGAAAAAACAATTTCACAGTTGAACTATATTATAGGAAATGGACTAGAAACCTTTTTTCTAATAAGTCGGCCTGCGTACTCTCATATTAGTTCGACAATTGTAAGAGAAATTATAAAAGGTGGAGGTAATGCATCGCCTTTTATTCCAGAAGCTATTAAAATCTAAACTTTAAAACCAAAGTAATTATGTATGATGCTTTTTTAAAGGCACCTAAAGCTGCCAATGAACCAGTATTAGATTATGCGCCGGGATCACCTGAAAAATTAGCCTTAAAAACGGCTATTAAAGATTTAAAAAACAGGCAAGTAGAAGGCGCTATGGTTATCAATGGAAAAAAGATAACTACTAATGTAAAAATTCCTATGCACCCACCTCATGAAAAAAATCATATTCTTGGATACTACTATAAAGGTGGTTCTAAAGAGGTTAATGAAGCTATCAAAGCATGCGCGGAATCAAAGTCTAATTGGGAATCTATGCATTGGTCAGAAAGAGCCGCTATCTTTCTGAAGGCTGCAGATCTAATATCAGGCCCTTACAGAGCAAAAATTGCAGCTGCTACTATGTTGTGTCAATCCAAAAATGCTTATCAAGCTGAAATCGATGCAGTCGCAGAATTATGCGACTTTTTCCGTTTTAATGTTGAATTTATGACTCAACTATATTCGGATCAGCCATCTAGCTCAAAAAATATTTGGAATCAAATGGAATACCGCCCATTAGAAGGCTTTGTTTTTGCACTGACTCCTTTTAATTTCACAGCTATATCAGGGAATTTACCTGCAGCCCCTGCAATGATGGGTAATACAGTGATTTGGAAACCCGCAGAATCACAGATTTACTCCGCATTAATGGTTATGGAAATACTTGAAGAAGCTGGACTTCCTCCCGGTGTGATCAACTTAATATTTGTAGATGGTCCTGAAGCTGGAAAAATAATATTTGAACACCCATATTTTGCTGGGCTACACTTTACAGGAAGTACAGGAGTCTTTCAACATCTATGGAAAACCATAGGTGAGAATATTTCGAAATATAAAAGCTACCCGAGAATTGTTGGTGAAACAGGGGGGAAAGATTTTGTTATGGTTCACCATTCTGCTAATTCACTAGAGGTGGCAACTGGTTTAATAAGAGGAGCATATGAGTACCAAGGTCAAAAATGTTCTGCAGCTTCTAGAGCTTACATCCCTGTTTCTTTGTGGCCAGAAATTGAGCAATCTATGAAAAAAATGTTGAGTGAAATCAAAATGGGGTCAACTGAAGATTTTACCAACTTTATCAATGCAGTAATTGATCAAAAAGCTTTTGACAAAATCACTTCCTATATAAAGAGTATTGAAAATGATCCGGAACTCACCCTTATATCAGGTGGAAAGTTTGACGATGAAGTAGGATATTTTATTGAACCCACCTTAGTTCAGACCAGTAATCCGCATCATAAGTTAATGCATGAAGAAATTTTTGGACCGGTTCTAACCGTATATGTATATCCAGATCAAGAGTTTGATTCTACGATGGAAATCTTGGATAATACTTCCCCTTATGCCTTGACAGGAGCAATTTTCGCTAAGGATCGAAATGCCATTGTTCAAGCTAAAGAAAAGTTGAGAAATGCTGCTGGTAATTTTTATGTTAATGATAAACCTACTGGAGCGGTGGTAGGCCAGCAACCTTTTGGAGGTGCTAGAGGCTCAGGCACCAATGATAAGGCTGGATCTATCTGGAATTTGTTGAGGTGGACCTCTCCCAGAGCAATGAAAGAGAATTTTGTTTCACCTATCGACTATAGGTATCCTTTTATGAAAGAGGCTTAATTAAAAAAACGGGGGTGGTTGAGGACCAGAAATAAGTTGACCTAAAAAAAACAACAGCATTTCCGGTCTTAACCATCCCATTGTGGCGATTAAGAAAAAAATACCATATAATGCTCCCCAAAAATGAGTGTTATGTCCTATAAGATCTGACCCTTTTCTATCCATATAGGAAGAATACCATAAGTAAGCAAAACCGAAAACTAAAGCCGGTAGAGGTGGAAAAATAAACCAACCCCATGGATCGAAAAGGATATGCGCAAAAACCAGTGCTGAGGTAGCTCCAGAAGCTCCAAGCGCGGAATAGGAGGGATTGCTAATATTTCTAAAATAAGTGGGTAAAGTTGCTAAGGCAATAGCAGACAAATAGAAAGTGATAAAAATTACTAAACCTATAAAAGGACCTAATATTTGATTCAAAATTGTTTCAATCTGAATACCAAATTGGTATAAAACAAATAAATTGATAAGCAAATGGTTCCAATCTGCATGAATAAAACCATGGGTAAAAAATCGGTAATATTGTTGGTTGTTAGATATACTATAGGGATGGAAAATTAATTTTTCACGAAGTGAATAATTGGTAAAAGCTTGGTAAGAAATATAACCAGTAATAAGGGTAATGATAAGGGTAATTGACATGGGTTAGTTGTTGTGATAAGGTTCATTATTCAGAATAGTAAACGCCCTATATAGTTGCTCCAAAAAAAACAATCTAATCATTTGATGGGTAAAAGTCAATTTGGATAGGGCTATGGAATCGGAAGCTATGTCATAAAGACTGCGGTCAAATCCATAAGCACTGCCTACTAGAAAAATCAATTTTTTACTGGTTATTTGCATTTGTCGTCCTAGGTATTCTGCAAATTTTATAGATGAAAAATGAGTCCCAGTTTCATCCATAAGTATAAGTTTATCACCTGACTTTAGTTTTTTTTGAATAGTTAATGCCTCTAATTTTTTCTTTTCTAATGGATTTTTATACCCCCTAGCCTCAGATATCTCAATATATTCAAACCGGCAATAATGAGGCAATCTCTTTAAGAATATAGCCATTCCCTCCTCTAAATATTTTTGATCAGTTTTTCCAATCACCCACAGCGATATTTTCATTCTGTTTGTTTGTATAAAGGTAGAAAATTTTATTCCTGAAATCGGCCAACTTATTATGGATTAATTGGTTTACTGTACACCATCAAAAATTACTCATGGAATTACCAAAGACGCTTGGTGAACTCAAGCAAACCCATTATAAGAGCAAGACTATTAAGGAAGAACTAAGGGACAACTTAGTAGAAAAATTAGTTAATAAGGAAACCATTTTTGAAAATATTATTGGTTTTGAAGATACTGTTCTACCAGATATTGAAAGGGCAGTTTTGGCTAGACATAATATCTTATTATTGGGGCTAAGGGGACAGGCAAAAACTAGGATTGCAAGACTTCTAGTGGGGTTATTAGATGAATATATAC
>CALAZP010000204.1 GCA_937926355.1 uncultured Saprospirales bacterium | reverse complement strand
TCTTTTTTTTCTTTTAATAGCTGTAGATCTTGAGGGTCAATTCGAAATCTTAACTCGTTATCTGCGATTCTAATTTTCATATTTAATTTCCAAATATTATTGCGCTAGGGTTTTCAAAAAACAATAATTTGATATCACCATCTAAGAATTCTGCATAAGAATTAAAGTGCATCCATTCTCCTAAATTAAGGTATCGGGCTCCCGAGGGATTCAATGTAAAATCAATAGGAAGATGTCGGTGTCCAAAAATAAAGAAATCAATATTTTCTGTCTCGAGGATTTGGTTACAAAATGTTATCAACCATTCCTTTTCAGGTCCTAAAAAGTTAGGAGTTTGATGTTGAGCCGATCTGCTTTTACCTGACCAAAAAGATGCTAGGGGGATTCCTAGATCGGGATGTATCCAATTAAATAGGAATTGGGCCCATGAGCTATTAAATATCTTTTTTAAGAACTTATATCCATAATCTCCCGGACCAAGACCATCTCCATGACCAATCATTATCCTTTTGTTGTCTATGGTTCTTATAATAGGTGCCCGATGGGTTTGGATTCCTAGCTCTTCCTCAAAATATTTAAACATCCACATATCGTGATTACCCGTAAAAAAATGCAAGGGTATGCCTTCATCTGATAAAGCAGCCAATTTGCCGAGTAAACGAACATAACCTTTGGGGATGACTTGGCGGTATTCAAACCAGAAATCAAAAACATCGCCGACTAAAAATATTTCTTGTGCCTCAGGAGCAATTTTATCCAACCACCTTATGATGGTTTTTTCTCTTTCCAAGCTGTTGGAGATCCCCAAATGAAAATCCGAGGCAAAAAAAGTTTTCTTCATTCAATAAGCTTTATGGATGGAGCCTTTGTTTGTTAAAATACTCAATTAATTTTTGGCTATTACTTTTTCCGGCAATTTCCAGTAATTCCATTTCAGTGGCCTCTTTTATTTTTTTTACTGAACCAAAGTGATTTAATAATTTTTCAGCTGTTTTCTTTCCTATTCCATCAATTTCGGTGAGTTGAGATCCAGTTAGAGATTTGGACCGCAGATTTCTATGAAAGGTGATCGCAAAACGGTGGGCTTCGTTTCGGGCTTGCTGAATAATTTTTAAGGCTTCAGATTTTTTATCAATATAAAGTGGAATTGGATCTCCGGGAAAAAAAATTTCTTCTAATCTTTTAGCAATCCCAATAACGGTGACTTGATCCAAAATATTTAATTTTTCCAAGGCTTTTACCGCTGCACTTAATTGGCCTTTACCTCCATCTATTACAATTAACTGTGGTAATGTTTTCTTTTCTTTTATAAGTCGACTGTACCTACGACCAACTACTTCTTCCATGGAGGCAAAATCATCGGGGCCTTTTACCGTTTTGATGTGAAAATGACGATAATCTTTTTTTGAAGGTTTGGCGTTTTTGAAAACCACACAAGAAGCAACAGGCTGATTTCCTTGTAGATTAGAGTTATCGAAGCATTCTATATGAAGAGGCAATCTATCCATCTGAAGAGCTTCTTTAAGTGTAGTTAAGATTCTTTCTGCAGGATATACTTTGTTTTTCGCCAAAAGGGCTTGTTTTTCTTTCTGCATGAAATAATACTTAACATTCTTTTCTGAGAGGTCCAATAATTTCCGTTTGTCTCCTTTCAAGGGAATGGTTTGCGTCAAATTAGTATCTTCCAATTGTACTTTGAAGGGTATAATAATTTCTGTAGCAATGCTATTAAAGCGGTCTCTTAATTGAGGGATTGCGAATTCTAGAATATCCTCATTTTCTCTATCAAGATTTTTTATTAATTCTTGGGTGTGGGATTGTATGATTGCTCCATTAACGACCTTTAGATAATTGACATAAGCTTCTTTATCATTGCTTTGAATACTAAAAACATCTACATCTGTAATAGAGGTGCTGACTACGGTGGACTTATGCTGATAATTTTCAAAAGAGATCAGTTTGTCCTTAATGATTTGAGCTTCCTCGAATTTAAGGTTTGAAGCTAGATTTTCCATAATTACCTCAAAGTGCTGTCGCACTTCTTTGAAATTGCCTCTAAGTATATTTTTTATTTGATTTATTTTTTCCTGATAGTCCTCTGCAGATTCCAATCCTTCACAACCTCCTTTACAATTTTTAATATGGTACTCGAGGCAAACTTTAAACTTACCAGATTGGATGTTTTCTTGAGTTAGGGAATGAGAGCAAGTTCTTAGTGGAAATAATTGTTTGACTAGCTCTAAAACATTTTTAATTCGCCCTTTAGAGGTATAGGGGCCGAAGTAGGAAGAGCCATCTCTAATTACTCTCCTGGTGATAAAAACTCTTGGAAAGGGTTCATTTTTTATACAGATGTAAGAATAGGATTTATCATCCTTTAACATCACATTATACTTAGGCTGAAATTTCTTTATTAGGCTATTTTCCAGAAGCAGGGCATCGGTTTCGGTTTCGACGATGGTGAATTCTAGCGCATCTGCATTATGGACCATTGCCCTGGTTTTTCCCGCTCTATCTTTTCGATTCCCGAAATAGGAATTGAGCCTGTTTTTAAGGTTTTTAGCTTTGCCCACATAGATAATTGTCCCCTCCTTATTCAAAAATTTATAGACTCCAGGTAACTGAGGAATTTGTGGTTCTATATTTTTATAATCCTGATCGTTCATGAAAGCATTGGCTATTTTTAATCCTTGCTAATTTCTCGATAAATTTGGACAAGTTCACGCGTCACTTTTTGACCATCAAATTTTTTTACGTGCATCTTACCTTCGGCAATCATTTTAGTTTGAAGTGGAACATTGGTTAAAATTAATTCAATTCCTTGGGATAGTGCTTCTGCGTCCGTCGGGGGAATTTGTAGAGCAGCTTCTCCTCCAGCTTCGACCAAGGAGGAGGTATCGGAGGTGATGACAGGAGTCCCGATTGATAGGGCTTCAATAACAGGAATACCGAAACCCTCTTTTAGGGAGGGATACAAAAATATTTCTGCCAATTGGTAGGCTGCGGGCAAATGATTATAGGGTATATGGCGCCATTGTATGAGATGATTTAGTTGATGGTGGCTAATGAATTTTTTTACTTTTTTCTCATAATTTTTACCTTGGCCCACTACCACCAATGGGATTTGAAGAGATTTGGGTAAGATCTTCAGGGCTTTGACGATAGTTAATAGATTTTTCCGCTCAATGACACTTCCAACATAAAGTATGAAGGTTGGAGGCAGGTTATACTGTTGTTTGGCAAACTGCAAATCTTTTTCCGAAGGAGGAGTTTTAAATATGGGGGAACAATCTTGGTAGATTACCGAAATTTTATCGGGATGGATTTGATAATATTTTACGATATCATATTTAGTCGCTTCACTTATGGCTATAATCCGGTCGGCATCCATACAAGCTTTTCGTGATTTTTGATTGTAGAAAAATCGATCTATAGCAGGATATTGTTGGGGATATTCTTTGAATATTAAATCGTGGATAGTAACCACTGATGGAATATTTGTTTTTTTGATTCCCAGTGGAATTTCGTTGGTAAGGCCGTGAAATACAGATAGGTTATGGAATAGGGGACTTTTTGTCACATTACTTCTTCTCCACCATGATTTAAAAGGGAATGCTGGAGAAGGACTAATAATCTGACAATTTTTAGATTGTTGAAAAACTTCGTTAAAAGGGTGGCTTGGAACGTGGGAGGAAAATAATTTGTAATTGTTTTCAGGGTAGTACTTGAGCAGGTTTTCAACTAATGTTCTACTGTAATTTCCCAATCCAGTAAAGTTTTGAAAAATCCTTTTGGCATCAAATCCTATATTCATTTGGTGGTAAAGTTTATTCCCATTCGTTCCAACCTTCAATCGGGGACTGTTTGTATTTATTTTTGGCTGCTATTCTTTCTTTTTGTCGTTCAATGACCAGTCGTGCTAATGCTTCTGCTGGATCTTCTTTTCCCGAAGGGGAAAGGGCTGTTCTTATTGCTTTTTCTGAAACATCAATTCGATACATTAGGGTAAACAAATAAGCGGGCTTGTACTCAAGTAACTCGCTTATTCTTAATTTTAGTGCTTCTAAAAGCATTTTTTCATCTAAGAAAGTTTCATTTGGTTGAATTTCTAAGGATTGGCAAATGTATTCAATAGTGTTATGGTTCATATCGGATGAGTTCCTTGTTAGGATTTTTAAATATTAATGGCTAAAATCCTGTAAAGTTTTGTATATGTTAGTGAAAACCAGAGGTATTTTATTGCATACCCTTGCTTATGGGGAAAGTAGTGTAATTGCAGAGATCTATACCGAGGAAATTGGTATGCGAAAATATATACTCAATGGGGCTAGGGGTAAAAATTCTAGAATCAAACCGAGCTGTCTTCAAGTCATGGCTTTATTAAACTTGGTGGTTTATGAAAAAAATATAGGTCACCTTCAACGTATTAGAGAGATCAGTAATGCTGAGGTATATAGAGGTATTCCTTTTAATCTCTATAAGGGCTCTATGGGTTTATTTATGGCAGATGTGATTAGGAAAGCTATTCGGCAAACCAATCCAGAGCCGGGATTATTTGATTTTCTTTATCGTTCATTTGTAACTTTGGACCAAATGGAGGAGAGAAACCCAGTTTATCACCTCATTTTTTTATTACAACTATCTGGATATTTGGGGTTTCAACCTATTCTACCTCCAGATTATGGGGATAACTATTTCTTTAATATGCGAGAAGGGTGTTTTGAGACTGATATTCCAGATCATAGGGATTTCGCCGATGTAGAAACTTCTGCTTTGTTGGGTAAATTAATGGTGGATTCGGTAACTCCGCTGAAAAAAAAGGAACGCGCTCTTATTTTAGAGGTTTTAATTAAATATTACCGACTGCATATCGAGGGATTTCCTGAAATACAATCACATCATATATTGCGTCAGGTTTTGTGACCCTTTTTGTGCAATTAGGTTTGAAATCAGGTTTAAATTAAGATATTTGTGATTTCCAATAAAGACTAAAATGGCGGATCAATCAGATTTATTTAAGCGGGTGGTTGCCCACTGCAAGGAATACGGATTTATTTTTCAATCTTCAGAGATATACGATGGATTGAGTGCTGTATATGATTATGGTCCATACGGTGTGGAGTTGAAAAACAATATTAAAAAATATTGGTGGGAAGCCATGGTTAATATGCATAATGAAATCGTGGGCATAGATGCAGCTATTTTTATGCATCCAAAGACATGGAAGGCTTCGGGCCACGTAGATGCATTTAATGACCCATTGATTGACAATAAGGATTCCAAGAAAAGATATAGGGCTGATGTTTTGGTAGAGAACTATATGGATAAGATAGAGGCTAAGATCAATAAGGAGGTTGAAAAAGCTGCAAAAAGATTTGGAGACGCTTTTGAAAAGGAGACTTTTATTTCTACCAACCCAAGGGTTTTACAAAATCAAGCGAAATACGATGAAATAAAGGAAGAATTGGCACGTGCGATGTCAAGTAATGATATGGAGGCGTTAAAAAATTTAATTGAACGATTAGAAATTGCTTGTCCGGAAAGTGGTTCGAGAAATTGGACAGACGTTCGACAATTCAATCTGATGTTTTCTACTCAGCTGGGGAATATTGCTGGAGAGGAGGGTAAATTGTATTTGCGTCCGGAAACTGCACAGGGGATTTTTGTTAATTTTTTGAACGTGCAAAAATCCACTAGACAAAAGATTCCATTTGGGATCGCACAAATTGGAAAAGCATTTAGGAACGAAATAGTTGCTCGACAATTCATCTTCAGAATGCGAGAATTCGAGCAAATGGAGATGCAGTTTTTTATAAAGCCAGGGACTCAAAAGCAGTGGTATGATTACTGGAAGAAAGCGAGGTTAAAATGGCATTTGGCTCTTGGTGTTCCCGATGAAAAATACAGGTATCACGATCACGATAATTTAGCACATTATGCAGATGCAGCAGTAGACATTCAATTTGATTTCCCTTTTGGTTTTAAGGAACTTGAAGGCATTCACTCCAGAACGGATTTCGACCTGGGAAGTCATCAAGAATTATCTGGAAAAAAATTACAGTATTTTGATCCCGCTACTAAGGAAAGCTATACGCCTTATGTTCTGGAGACTTCTATAGGATTGGATAGAATGTTTTTAGCCATGATGAGTAGTGCACTAGTTGAAGAAACTATTGGAGAAGCAGAAGATGGGGAGAATAAGCGAGAGGTATTAAAACTACATCCAGCACTAGCTCCTGTTAAATGTGCTGTTTTACCTCTTAAAAGAAATGAAGAAAAATTGGTAGAAAAAGCCAGAGCAATAACTCAACAACTTAAACCGCACTTTAAAGTTTTATACGACGATACCGGAAGTATTGGGAAGTTATACAGAAGGCAAGATGCTATTGGAACTCCTTTTTGTGTTACAGTGGATTTCGATACTCTTGAAGACCAATGTGTTACCTTAAGGAATCGGGATACCTTGGAGCAAGAGCGGATTCCAATTGAAAAATTGGCGCAAATAATTGCCCCTGAGGTAAGTATAACTAGACTACTCCAAAAATTGGAGGGTGAGTAAGCAAGTTAAATGGTGGATTGGTTTTGTTGGTCTTGGGTTGATTTTAAGGTTTTTCTCCCTTTTTATTTCCGTAATTGACCATGACGATTCTACTTATCTAGTTATTGCCCAGGCTTTGACGGCTGGCCAGCTTTACTGGGTGGATATTTTTGATACCAAGCCAATAGGAATATTTCTGATATATGGATTCTTTATGAAGGCCTTTGGGTTAACTGGAATAGTATCGTTTCGGATTCTTGCAACTTTATTTATTGCCAGTACCTCTTTTTTTATTTTCAGGATAATATTGTCAAAGACCCATCACACCAAAGCAGCTTTTTTGGGAGGACTATCTTTCCTTTTAATGAATTCAACTTTTACTTTTTATGGTATTTCCCCCAATACGGAGACTTATTTTACTTTTTTTAGTGCTTTAGCGGCATTGATAGTATTGAGTGGACAATGGAGGGGACGATATTTTATTGGAGGATTAATGTTGGGTATTGGATTTGTCATCAAGTATGTCGTATTATTTGATATGGTTGGATTGGGTTTGATCGTACTTTTTACAGTTGATACTCATTTATCCCAGCGCATTGGTAAAGTAATTTGGATGGCTTTAGGCAGTATCCTTCCTTTTTTTGGAGTAGCTTTTTGGTATTGGTCATTAGGTCATTGGGATACTTTTTATTTTCATTCATTTGAGGTGTCAGGTCGGTATCCATCTAGTGCGCCTATTTGGGAATACCCGTTACATTTAGTAGATTTTTTAGGGCGATTTTTCATCATTTCCTTTTTGGCTGGGATATTTCTATATCGTAGGGTGTATAATTCACTTGGTTGGAATATTCATTTTTGGCTGTTTTTAACTTGGTTATCCGCATTAATTCCGGGTAAATTTTTCGGGCATTACTTTATTCAATCGATGGTTCCAATGAGCTTGATGTTTGGACTGGCGTTGGCCAATGAGGGGACTTTTTTGAGGTCAAAATTTAAAGGTCTTTACCAACGCAAGGCTGGAATTATCATTTTTGCCCTATGGGCACTAACTGCTATTATATTTCAAAAAATAGATTATTGGGATCGACCGGATTCAAATAAAGAGGTGGCAGTCTATTTAGGCGAAAAAATGGAAGAAGGTGACCAGATATATACGGGCAATTCTTCACAGATAGTTTATTATTTGATAGATAAGAAGAGCCCGATTCCATATATTCACCCCTCGCTTTTTTGGCAAAGTCAACATATTGAGGCTATGGAAATTCCCGTAGACCAAATTATAGCTGATTTGAAAGAATTGGAGCCGGAATATATTATGATGAAGCCTTTTAGCAAGAAAGAAACTGTTTCCCACCTTAGTATGATAAAGTGGATTGATCAGAGTTATATTAAAGACACTATAATTGGAGGGAAGGACCCCATTCAGATTCATCAACTAAAGAGGGTTGCATATTAGTGTTGAGAGGTTATCAATAGACTAAGATCCATAAATTTCAAATTGAATCGTTGGCTGAGATAGGCATTGGTGAGGTATCCTTTATAGGAGTATATGCCATTTCTTAAACCAGGCTGAGAGGTTATAAAGTATTCAATACCTGCAGGATGCGCAGCTTTTAATAGGATGGGAGTTAAAATATTACTAAATGCAATGGAAGCGGTTCGACTTACTTTGGAAGCCATATTAGGTACACAATAATGAATGACGTCATGTTTGACAAATGTCGGATTTTCAAACGAGGTCACTTCAGATGTTTCAAAACAGCCTCCTTGGTCGATGCTAACGTCAATGATTACACTGCCTTTTTTCATGGACATAACCATGTTTTCGTCAACAATCATGGGCGTTCTTCCCGTTTTTGAGTGCATGGCACCAATAACTAAATCTGCGGAGATTAATTCTTCTTTTAGATAAGTTTGATTTACTGCCGAAGTGTAAAGGGGTCTCCCTATTTTATTTTGAATCTTTTTTAGTTTGTAAATATTATCATCAAAAATCCTAACTTCTGCACCGAGCCCTAGGGCAGCCCGAGTTGCATATTCGGAAACTATTCCTGCACCTAGGATGACTACCTTTGCACTGG
>CALAZP010000203.1 GCA_937926355.1 uncultured Saprospirales bacterium | reverse complement strand
CCTCCTATATCGACTAAATAATTATTCACCCCTTTCTTTTCCAGCCAGTCAGCTATTCGATCTACTCCAAATCCCTTGGCAATAGCGCTAAAATCCAATTGTACGTCTGGATGATTTTTTTTCAGTAAGTGAAGCTTCAAACTATCCACATATTCTAGGTCCAAATTGTCCATTCCTATGAGTGGAAGCAAAGAGTTTACCCGTTGACTATCCACCTGGGAAACTGCCTTTTTTTCTGTATAGCCAAACCCCCAATAATTAACTAAAGGCATCACCGTTGGATCGAAAGCCCCTTTGGTCTTTTCTACTAGTTTAATGGATAATTGGAAATTTTCCCAAAAATCCCGATTGATTGAAGTATCTATTAAAATACCTGTTGCACTCTGGTTAAAACGGCCGATGGTCGAACTGGCTATATAGGTGGAGACTTCCTCATTGAAGGCAAACAACAAATTATCTATAGAGTCTTTCCAAGCTATTGGTGGGCCATCACTCCAGGTAATGGTGTAATAGGTCCCCATAGTGGTACCTGATATTTTATGATAGCCTAATGATGGAGAGGACTGTTCTTGACATCCAATTAATAATAAGACCAACCCCCATACCCATGATACCCTCATTAGAAGGAAGTAGTTTTTCTAATTTGGTGATCTAGTGAAAACTTACCAGGACCTGTTAATAATACCGAGATGAAATAGGCTAAAAACATAAACGCCTTTTCAAATTCGCGAAAGGGTTCTCCATAATCCACCACTAAAACCACCACTCCCATCGTAAAAATCAAGGGCAAGGCTGCCCATCTGGTATACCAACCTACCATAATCAAAAGCGCGCATATTACCTCAGCAAATGTGGCCAATCCCAAAGAAATGGTAGACCCCAAACCCATAAAGTCAAAAAATTGGATTTCTTCTCCTGAAAACAATCTCATCATTTTACCCCAACCGTGAGCTTTGATCATGGCAAACCCAAAAGCCAATCGCCCCACTAAAAGTCCATAGCTACTCTGTGTATTTGCATTCATACTTTTAATTTTTGAAAAACAAAGTTACTACTAACTTTGTCAAATGAAAAATTATTATTTCCTAGTTATCGGTTTAATACTTACCGCCCTATTTCTCAACATCGGCATCCAACCCCTCTTCCTAGAAGAACCCCGAAGGGCAATAGTAGCTATGGAAATGATGGAAGCAGGTAACCTTTGGGTACCCCTGCAATTGGGAGAGTATTATTACTTCAAACCCCCCATCTATAATTGGCTGATTATTCTTTCTGTTACCCTATTTCAAACCTGGGAAGAATGGGCCGTCCGAATCCCCTCAGTCTTGTCTTTCATCAGTTTGGCAGTCCTCATATATGCAGTTGGAAAACGACACCACAGTCGTGAAATGGGCCTCCTTTCAGCCTTATTTTTCATGGTTTCTATCGATATCTTGTTTTATTTCTCTCTATTGGCTGAAATAGATTTGTTTTACTCCCTTATCACCTTTGGCGTTCTCAGTGCGCTACTTCATTTTTCCAATACCCAACAATACGGGTGGATGTATTTAACCGCCTATTTGCTTTCGGCCGTGGGATTTTTAACCAAAGGCATGCCCTCTATTGCCTTCTTAGGCCTTGGCATACTTTACACTTGCTATTACCACCAACAATGGAAAAAATTATTCCATCCTATGCACTTTGTCTCAGGATTCCTATTTCTCGGTATCGTCGGAGGCTACTTTCTCTACTACAGTCAATTCCATGACCCCATAGCCTTTTTGGAAGGAATATGGACTCAATCTAGCCAAAGGACAGTAGTCGAACACAGTTGGACCAGATTCTTGGCCCACATTTTGGTGTTTCCTATAGATCTCTTCAAAAACACCCTTCCCGCCTCTTTAATTCTGTTGTTTTACTTCCAAAAATCTAGTAGGAAAATCATACAAAATCATCCATTTTTGAGGTATAGCCTTGGGATGTTAGCCGTGCAATTGATTCTGTATTGGTTGTCTCCGGGTGCCAAACAAAGGTATATTTACATGTTGTATCCATTAGTAATTTATTTAGCTTCGGGCATTTATATCAATATCAAAAAAAGCCACCAGTGGCTGAATTACCTCTCCACCGTATTGACGATGTTGCTTCTGGTTGGAGGGATAGGATTGTACGCCTTCGGCAAAAATTACCTCACCTTTCCCTTGGTGTGGCCGGCCCTATTGTCTGTAATTTTCGGTTTAAGCTTGGCAGTGTTGCTCCGTCAAAAAATTTGGCCACCTGTGGTAGTTTCAGTATTAGCCCTATCTGCTTTAAGAATTGTATTTGACTTAGTAGTATTACCTCAAAGGGCTACGGATAGTATTGCCCAGTCCGATAAAGACCGAGCTGCTGCTATAGTCGAGCAGGTAAAAGCGCAACCGCTATTTCTTTATAT
>CALAZP010000202.1 GCA_937926355.1 uncultured Saprospirales bacterium | reverse complement strand
TTTGTTTGACCATAGCCTGAACTCTTCTACTCTGCTCCACCTTTCCTTGTGGCAATTTGCCTAAGTGGGCTACTTTAGCGGAGGTAAATAACATAGCTGATGCATTAGGACAAGCTGCTACGCAGGCTCCACAACCAATACAAGCTGCAGCATCAAAAGCCGAGGAAGCGATTTCTTTCTCGACTGGAATGGCATTAGCATCTTGAGCTTGACCCGTATTTACGGAAATATATCCTCCCGCTTGTATAACCTTATCGAAAGCAGAACGATCGACTACTAAATCTTTAACAACAGGAAAAGCTTTTGCCCGAAAGGGCTCAATGGTAATGGTGTCTCCATCCTTAAAGTGTCGCATGTGTAATTGACAAGTGGTCGTACCCGGTTGTGGGCCGTGCGGATGACCATTGATTACCATAGAACAGGTTCCACAAATTCCTTCTCGGCAATCGTGTTCAAATGAAACGGGATGGCCTTTATCTGCTATAATCTGCTCATTGAGCACATCTAACATTTCCAAAAACGACATATCGGGACTTACCTCATCTAGGGTATAGGTGACAAAATTACCTTGGAATTCTCCACCTTCTCTCCATATTTTGAGTGTTAATTTCATAACCTGTATTTTTATTTATAAGATCTGGTCTTTAGTTCAACATTATCAAATACCAAAGGTTCCTGGTGCAACACTGGATCTGTATCCCAACCATTGTACTCCCAAGCAGCCACATAGGTGTAGTTTTCGTCATCTCTTAAAGCTTCTCCATCTTCAGTTTGGTACTCTTCTCTGAAATGGCCGCCGCAAGATTCATTTCTATTGAGGGCATCTACTATCATTAATTCACCCATCTCCAAGAAATCAGCAACTCGGTATGCCTTTTCCAATTCTGGATTATATTCGTTGTTACTACCAGGCACAAAAGCATCTTTGTAAAATTCCTCCCTAAGGTCTTGAATCATTTTTCTTGCTTTTAGAAGCCCTTCTTCACTCCTTGACATCCCGCAGTAATCCCACATAATTTTACCTAATCTTCTGTGGAAACTCTCCACTGATTGGTTTCCTTTTATGGCCAAAAGTTGGTCAATCCTGGCTTGAGCTTGTTTTTGGGCCTCCATAAAGGGCTCACTGTCTGGATCAAAGACTGGAGTTCTAATTTCATCGGCGAGGAAAGAGCCAATAGTATAGGGCAAAACAAAATACCCGTCTGCCAATCCTTGCATAAGGGCTGAAGCTCCTAACCTATTCGCTCCGTGGTCGCTAAAATTAGCTTCTCCGGCGGCAAACAATCCCGGGATATTGGTTTGAAGATTGTAATCTACCCATAAACCACCCATGGTATAGTGAACCGCAGGATAGATTTTCATAGGCAGTTTATAAGGATTTTCCCCGGTAATTTTCTCGTACATCTCAAAAAGGTTCCCATACTTTTCTGCTACCACTTCTTCCCCTAATTGGATGATGGTCTTTTCGTTAGTATTTTTAATGCCCTGAGAAAGGGCTTTGGACTCACCGTATCTCTTAATTGCTGCCGAGAAATCCATGAAAACGGCTAAACCAGTTTTACTCACCCCGAGCCCTTCGTCACAAGCTATTTTTGCAGCTCTAGAGGCTACGTCCCGAGGAACCAAATTGCCGAATGCTGGATATCTTCTCTCTAAAAAATAATCTCTATCATCTTCTGGAATATCTGTTCCTTTTTTCTCTCCCTTCCGAATAGCTTCTGCATCTTCTTTCTTCTTAGGTACCCATACCCTCCCGTCGTTTCTCAAACTTTCTGACATTAAGGTAAGTTTGGATTGGTATTCTCCGGAAACGGGAATACAGGTTGGATGTATTTGAGTAAAGGAGGGATTAGCCATATAAGCACCTCTCCGTACTGCCCTCCACGCTGCTGAAACATTGCAATTCATGGCATTGGTAGATAGGTAAAAAACATTACCATATCCTCCTGTTCCCAAGACGACGGCATGTGCAGCAAATCTTTCTAATGCTCCCGTCAATAGATTCCTAGCTATAATTCCTCTTGCCTTTCCATCCACTATTACCAAATCTACCATTTCATGCCTATTGTACATCTTTACATTTCCTTTGGAAATCTGCCTAGAAAGTGACTGATAAGCACCTAAAAGTAATTGCTGACCTGTCTGGCCTCTGGCATAAAAGGTTCTGCTTACTTGTACTCCACCGAATGACCGGTTTTCTAGTAAACCACCGTACTCTCTTGCAAAAGGTACCCCTTGAGCCACAGCCTGGTCGATAATCTCCGTGCTGACTTCAGCTAATCGATGTACATTGGCTTCCCTAGATCTGTAATCGCCACCTTTAATGGTATCGTAGAATAGGCGGTACACAGAATCCCCATCGTTTTGATAGTTTTTAGCTGCATTAATACCACCTTGTGCAGCAATGGAATGCGCACGCCTGGGGCTATCGTGAAAAGTAAAACATTTTACATTATATCCCAATTCTCCTAAGGTAGCAGCTGCGGCACCTCCCGCTAATCCGGTTCCAACCACTATTATTTCGATTCTCCTTTTGTTGTTAGGAGCAACTAAAGGAACAGTGGATCTATAAGTAGACCATTTTTTTGCTAATTCACCAACTGGAACTTTACCATCGAGTTGCATATTCGAAAAATTTAATCTTAATGAATTCTGTTATATTAATCCTATACTTTTTGCATACATGACCAAAGGAATCATAGCAAAACCGAATGGAACTACAACAGCATATATTTTTCCCAATCCCTGAATAAGAGGGGTATATTTTTTGTGATTCAATCCCAAAGTTTGAAAAGCACTCTGAAATCCGTGTAATAAATGGATGCCAATAACCACCATAGAAATGACATAAATGACAACAAAGGTAAGATTGGCATAAGTAGCCGCTACAATGGTGTATAAATCCGCTATAGTTTTGCCGTCTATAGTGATTTCATCAACTTTCCCCATCTTCATTTGCAACCAAAACTGATACAAGTGTAAGGCGATAAAAATGAAAATGATGATACCTAATCTACCCATATTACTTGATGCAAAACTTGAAGTACTTTTTGCTTGCGTAACTTTAACGGCATATCCTTTAACACCCCTTGCTTTACGGTTAGCGACCATCAGTGCAATACCTTGTATGGTATGAAGTAGAATAAAAAAATAGAGGAGGTAAGAGACCGTCTTAATCAAGGGATTAGTGGTCATAAATTCCGTGTAAAGGTTGAAGGCTTGGCCTCCGTCGTTGGCAAATAATTGGAGGTTGCCCACCAAATGAACCAATAAAAAGATTATCAAAAAAAGACCTGTTAGCGACATAATTAACTTCTTGCCTATAGAAGAGGTAAGAAAATGCGAAAACCAGCTCATTGCTTTTTATTTTAAATGATTTATTTTGAGAGAAACAAAACTACGGTTAAATGGATTTTTTCCAAAGAGGCTAATTTCAATGTGAGTATAATTGCCTTATTTAGAATGAATCAAAATAAAGAACATCACCCGTATAAGTTAGAGAAGTTTCAAACTGTTACCTTTGGTGCGTAAATAATTTCAAATTGAACTCCCTATCATGTCTGCTACAAAAAAGGTCAGCTTTAAAGAATTACTCCATTATTTTCCTAAGGTGGATTTGCCCATTACCCTTGGGGAGCATACCCATCACAACTTTAGTGAGTCTAATGAGCCGCTACCCTTAGCTTTAGTTACTCATTTTTTTGAGCCTCTACACAAGGAGGAGATAGATGAGCATACTGAATTTATTCCTGGGTTTTTGCTACCCGATACTTTTGGTTTTGTGGCTATGGTATACTGGAAGGCTTCTCTTATGAATTATCAGCATATTTTGTTAACCACTACTGAGAAGGGAGAATATATAGATCATCGGGTTATTGCAGGTAGTGCTTTTGATTCAGAAACGGTGGTACAGTCGGTGGCAACTATCACTCCTGATTGGGAGGTGGTGATTGTTTCCGGAGCTTCGGGAGGTGGGAATAATATGGATGCTCAGCAAACGAC
>CALAZP010000201.1 GCA_937926355.1 uncultured Saprospirales bacterium | reverse complement strand
CGGGGAGAAAAAAAGAAACTTAGTAGTTGTCGTAATAATTGTCGTAGTTCTTTCTTTGTAAAAAACCGCCTCCATACCCGCAACAAGTTAGCCACAATGCTAAATTGGTGTTATTTTACGAGGTTTATTATTTTGCCACCATTTTGCTATATGTGAGTAACAATTTGCACAAACATTCAAGTCTTTTGAATAATCTTGACTATCGTGTTCAATTGATGTTGTAGTTAAAACAATGCTTTCACAACATTTGCAAATTTGTCCTTCCATTGTCAAACTACTCATACACAATCTATCGTGATATGTTTTTGCAATTTGTTCTACTTTCTTTAAAAATTTATCTTTTAACTCCGCACTGTGGCTAACATCGTGTATAGCAAATGCCTGTTCGTCTTTTTTGTTGTCTTCACTCATAATTTCAATCTTTAGCGTTATTAATTAAATTCTGTGTTGGCACTTGCCATACACTCGTCCGTTATCGGTAATTTATTGGATAATTACCGCACTTATTGTTTGAACACCACATATCATTATTCATTATTGTTCCATTTTTACACCTTGGACACAAACTACCGCTAACATCGGGCATAGAGCAGTTTTTTACTACTGTTTCGGTGTATTCATCAAGTAGCACTCCAATATCAGTTATTGCACCAGTTCCATGCAAATATCCTTTTTTGTAGTTTTCAGCTACATTCATTAGCTTTTCAATTAATTCTTCTCGTGTCATAATTATTTTTTGTGTTTCAAATTTGTAAAAAACCGCCTCCATACCCGCAACAAGTTAGCCACAATGCTAAATTGGTGTTATTTTACGAGGTTTATTATTTTGCCACCATTTTGCTATATGTGAGTAACAATTTGCACAAACATTCAAGTCTTTTGAATAATCTTGACTATCGTGTTCAATTGATGTTGTAGTTAAAACAATGCTTTCACAACATTTGCAAATTTGTCCTTCCATTGTCAAACTACTCATACACAATCTATCGTGATATGTTTTTGCAATTTGTTCTACTTTCTTTAAAAATTTATCTTTTAACTCCGCACTGTGGCTAACATCGTGTATAGCAAATGCCTGTTCGTCTTTTTTGTTGTCTTCACTCATAATTTCAATCTTTAGCGTTATTAATTAAATTCTGTGTTGGCACTTGCCATACACTCGTCCGTTATCGGTAATTTATTGGATAATTACCGCACTTATTGTTTGAACACCACATATCATTATTCATTATTGTTCCATTTTTACACCTTGGACACAAACTACCGCTAACATCGGGCATAGAGCAGTTTTTTACTACTGTTTCGGTGTATTCATCAAGTAGCACTCCAATATCAGTTATTGCACCAGTTCCATGCAAATATCCTTTTTTGTAGTTTTCAGCTACATTCATTAGCTTTTCAATTAATTCTTCTCGTGTCATAATTATTTTTTGTGTTTCAAATTTGTAAAAAACCGCCTCCATACCCGCAACAAGTTATAAGTAATATTTGGGTATATCTTAGTCCTTTATGACAATTTATAACCTTTCAAGCATTTTTACTCGTTGGTATCGCTATCACTACACCCAAATACATACTTATAACAACAAATATAAGCAATTATTTTCATAATTCCAAATAAATGTTCCCATAGTTTTAATATATCTCTTTAACTGACTTTTCGTTAATAACTGCTTATATTCAAACCGTTGTAGCACATACGCTCACTTACGTTCATGGACCTTACGAGCATAGTTAAACATGTGATGAAGCAAATAGAGTACATCTACATCGTCCGTAGGGTCCACACTATCTTCAATATGTTGTAACCCTATCTGCATTTCTTTTTTTGAAACTGAATATTGTTTAGTCAGTCGGTCCACTTGTTCTTCGTTTAGTGGTAAGTCATGAATTTTTAAGTTTGTCATTTCTATTCGTTAGGTCTGTGCTTTTTATCCGCTACGATTTCATAGCCGTAGCCGTTAGGTGTAATGTTAATACATCACCCTTATAGTATCATTTAATCACCCTTATAGTATCATTTATTTTATATTTTTCTCGTGTTGTGTGTATATCAAAAAAGTTGTCTTCCCGCTTTACTTTGTATGTATAAATTGTAATAATTTCTACTTTTTGAATTTCTTCAACAACAACTTTTTCTCTGCAACTTGTCAAAATCACTACACCTAACAATATGTATATGTAATGAACCTTGGTTCCTATTTTCAAATCCATTGCTTAGCCTATTAAAAATTGAACACCCATGCTTTCGATCTCCTGTCTAGAGGATTTCTTGAGGGAACTCAGCTTCTCTGATCCCTCAACTGTTCCTATGATCGTTGGACCCTGCAACGAGAGGATATAATCCTTCCCCTCGAGGATCCCTGCTTCCTTGAGCAGGGACCTTAGGGTTTCTAATTTGGCAAACTTATCCATTTGGGCATCGTTTAATTTGATAGGCATAAGCCCAGTGTCCGTTGTCCAAATCGACCGTCACATTGCGATCTCTAACTTTTGACCATTCCACCTCGTCGACCGGATCTCCGTATTTTCCGCCGTTGGTGATTTCGATTCCTTCGACGGTGGCCTTTCTAAATGGCTCTGTTCCAAATCCGCCTCTCCAAAGGACTGTGTCCCCTACTTTTAATAAACTCATGATGATTGTTATTTGATTACTTAGCTAATATAGGTAAATGGGCTGTAGGGAAAAAATGAAATCCAATTTTAATCGACTTCTTCTGTAGCCTGCATAACCTCAGCCCCGTAGACATCACCATAAGCACCAAACCCAAATTCTGTTCCTGGGTTAACCTTTAATAGGTAAACTTGGGTGTAGAATCCCTTTTCAGATTCCTCTCTAAAATTTTTCTCTGCATTATCCAGATCTGCGTGGATATTATAGGAATCCCCGTCTTCGGTCATCATGATGACAACATAAAGTGCATTGCTCATAATAATTGTTATTTGATTACTTAGCTAATATAGGTAAATGGGTCGTAGGGAAAAAATAAAATCCAATTTTAATCGACTTCCCCTGCAGCCTACATAACCTCACTTTCTCTTCTTAACCTCATCTCCATGCCATTTTTTGTAGGTGTAACTGTCAATTGAGTATGCCTTCTTTGTTAAAGGGTCGTACAAACAAAGGTCTCCCTTTTTAATGTCTCTACCCGTTTCTTTGCATACCGTCCTCCATGGGGCTGGTTTAATGGATCTGTTCATATCTCTACGAAATCTAAGGGGTGACCTCACACAAATCTTGCGAGACAAGATAATCTTGTAATAAATCCATCTTCTTGGCTGTTCCAGCCTTGACCACAGATGGTAGGTGTAGGAACTCTTTGATGGTTTCTAGTGGAACTGCCCTGACATTAATGTAGGGGTATTCACTAGCAAAATTGTTAATGAACTCTCTGATTACAGCATCTTGGTTGTAACCGTTCTCTTTGAAGAAAGTTTGCTCTGGTGTATCCATGGTGTGATTGTTTGATAGAGCTAATATAATCCAAATCCACTAATAATAAAAACGTACCCGCACGTATGTGGGAGTATCTTACGAACATACTATACTATTAGTTCATTGAAATTCTATCAAAAAGATCCACTGCAGCATCCAGATCTTCCGTGGAGATTTCGTCGACCTCGTAATTGTCCAGCACTTCAAATTGATCTTTCTCAGGGATAATCGCTAGGGTTCTTCCATCGTCCCATTGGACATGTAGTTGGTTGAGGTCATCCACGAATTGAACTACACCACATTGACCTGCTTGGATTGGATCCAAATCCTCCATATGAATCATTCGAACTCTTTTACCTTTTAAGTATTTCACTGTTTGATTATTTACCACAATATACTTAACCTCAACGCACAAAAAAATGGATTCACTAAGCGAATCCACTGGTGTAATCAAACAACAACACGGGAGGGGGCTTAGTCCCCTGGTTATGACACCCGATTATTTTTGGTCCCCTTCTAGTTTTGCAAGAGCTTCCTTTAGATGCCTTGCAAAAAAGGGTCTGTCAAAGTCTTCTGAATTCCAGAAAACTTTTATAGACCTCATCACATAGTCAAGTGACCACATGATATCATCTTTTTCGTCTTTGGTTAAAGCCCCTTTCTCTCCAGCCATTTGATGTACATTTTAGCAGCAACTGCTCGTCGCTGGGGTTTGAACTTGTATCTTTTCTGAAGCAATGCTTCAGCAAGACGAACGAATTGGTCTCTTACTTCTTCACTCGGAAGATCTAATTCTTGAGACGGGGTTGCGGTTACGTAGGTTGCCATAGTTCTTAATAGTAATCAGCTTCAAACTCACATTGGCCTTTTTCTTCCACACAGGCCTTAATCTTTTCTCCAAGTCCCAATCGGGCATAGAGCATTAACATTGCGCGGGTGAGCGTCTCTACCTCTTTTTCCTCTCCTTCAATTTCCAAATGCTCTGCTACCTGTTCATCATTGTAGGCCACACGCCCCTCAAAGAACTGATCTAACTTTTCTTTGTTGTCTCCCAAACCCGCAAGACACCTGTCTAGGGCATCCTGAATGTCGGGGAGATCTTCTTTGGTGAATAAGTAATGAGACCCAACAACCCCATTACTTTCCTCATCAACGATTGGAGATTCTGTTCCTCCGAAGTGGGAAGCATCTGTGCTGTCCTGGACACCAAACCAAAACTTCCCTTCAATGTCTCCGCTATAATACCTTCCCATTACGCTTCCTCTTTTAGTAGTGATTGGACCGGGGTGAATTTATTTCCTTCACCACGTATCGGGCAAACTTCCCATTCACCATTTCGGTATAGGTAAGCGTACTCTCCCCAAGACTGGTCTGTGTCTTTAACGTATGCCTGCTCGTTTGCAGAAACCATAGCATCCACGTTGGTTTCTCCACGATCTTTGTAATGCTCGTTGGAGTGGATGGAGCTCATATCTCCCTTGCTTAGAAGATTGTTGATCTTATCAGGCGAGTTGTAGTTTTCTACCAGCTCTTTGCCTACTCCTTCTGGATATCCGTCGTAGTGGCAGTAGATTGAAGTGACTGATCCGTTTTCGTTTTGGATCCCGATGCGTGAACGTGTGCTCATAATTGTTGTTTTTGATTACATAGCTAATATAGGAAACGAGTTCGGATAAAAAAACTGAGAACAAGAAAAAAGTGCGAAGAAAAACTCCACGCACTTTTTATGTGATTTTACAGAGGTTTTACGTGGACTATAGATTGTCCAATATCTCTCTGATAATGTCGTTCTGGTCTACATAATCTCTTGTGTAGTCGTTGTCGATACTTGCTTTAGCTTCTATTTCAACCTCATTGTCTATTGTTGATGCATCAACCTCTACCTCAACATCATCTATTGCCTGATCTTCTACATCTCCTGCAAGGGAATCCCAACTAACATAATCGAAAGCACTTTCCAATTCTTCTATGGTATAACGATCTTCATCATCTGCATAACCGTCGGTATCTAATCCCTGAACTTCACTTACTATTTCATCCCAAAGTGATGAGGTGTCCCATTTTCCAGAAACCGCACCCTGGAAGTATGCTGTAATAATAGCACTGGTTAAATATGATTTACCCATGTCAAAGTTAAATTCATCATTGGTTTCAAGTTCGATGTGATCCCAAAAGTTAACACCATCCATAGCATCCTGGAACATTTCTTTGGTGTAAGTCTTCTCCTTCATGCCTATGTTTTCTAGGTCTCTTAAAAGATCTGAATCCTCTTCCTCGTGGATTCTACTGTCAGCAGACTGAGAAAAGTCGTGGAATTTTTTAATGTGTCCCATTCGGTAATTTTGTTTATGTATATATTCCAAAGGACACAAAAAAGGCCAAGGGATTATCCCTGGCCACATAATAATAAAATAACTCTTTAGATTCTTAGTGCGAAACGAGCCTACTCTTGTTTTTGCAAACAAGATCTTTAAAGGCCACCTCACTCATGTCATCTTTTAATTGACGAAGCAAGACCTTCAAAAGCATCTGTTTCTCCCATTTGTCTAGGGCATCCTTTGAATCTTTAAGAGCAGAAGATACTTCAAGTATCCTGTTCCAAAGAAACGATTGTTTTTGAGACATAACTAATTTGTCTTGGTTCTATAACCCAAATATAAGATTAAACCCCGAGGTACGAAAATTATTAGACATGTTTTTAACATTTTTGTTTAACCTTTTTAGGGAAAGTTTAAACTACGTTTAGGGGGTTATTTCTTTTCGTAGAACCTACACTCTTCCAACCAGACAGGATCAAAGTTGCTTGGCCAGTTAGCCCAACCATTTGCAATCCCGTGTTGATGGAACTTCACTCCGGGTACTTTTACCTTTCCCGCCGAGATGAGAGCGTTTATCATTTCTGGATTAAGGGTTTCAATGCCCTGAATAGTTTGGAGTGCTGTACACTTAGAATGCGCAGACCAATTAAGCTCCTTCCTGTGTATACAGTTATAACAGTTGGGTTTGTCAAATCCTAAAGATTTGAGGTCTTCGCTTAAACTTGTGATGTCGTCTAACATTATTCCTCAACTAGGATAACCTCATTACCAACAAATACCTCCTGTCCGATAAGGTCATCAATTAAACAAATGCCTCTTTCTCCGTTCACCTCGTAGGTGAATGTCATGTCATCAGTCCACGATTCCGGGTCCTGAAGAACCTTTTTGATTTGGTGAGATGTAGTAACAAAGGTTTCATTACCCCAGTTATCTACTACCTCTTTGATTTGAATTATCTTTTTCATATTCTTCCTGAAATTATGGCGTCAAACCATAGTGCTACATAAAGAAAACCAAATAGCATAATCATTACTAAAAGGCTACCAAGTGCTTCTTTAGGGTCTTCCTTAAACCACTTAACTGTTTCTTTAATTGCTTCAATCATAGTTGTCGACCTTATTTGTCTATACAAAATTACAAATACAATCCGCTAAGAAAAAATGGGAATGATAAAAAAAAGACGTTCCGAAGAACGCCTTTTCTGTGTTGAGGGAGTGAGACTGGTTAGTCGATAACCTCCTGAACAAGTTTGTCGGTAGTATAGAAGGTACGCGTTGAACCGTCTTTACGAACACGAACGATTTGTTCTCCGTTAGGAGCTGTTGCTTCCAAGAAGTCGAGAATCACTTCTGCTCCTGGTCGCATCTTTGATGAGGTGTTTTCATCAATTGATTTTTTACTGTAGACCTGCAAGTGCTTGTCTGTTTTCACCTTGAGGGTTTTCTTACCCAGAGAAGCCATAGCTTCTGCTTTCTTTGATTTACTCATAAAACGTCCTGTTTTTGGATTGCTCGGCTAAATTAAACATAGTTTCTCAAATAAAAAAATTCCCAGAAAAAAAATCTGGGAATCTTTGAATCAGTTTTGAGTCCGAATTCCTGCGGACTTCAGGATTTCCTGGAGTTCGTTTTCACAATTTTGCTTTTCGTCCTCCACCGAAGATGCAACTTTGTAAGCAGCAAAACCTCCGAGAATGGCCATGAGTTCTTCCAGATGCCCACGATGAAGTGCAGTCAAAGCAATGAGGGTTGCGTGTCCAATTGCTTCTAGTTCAGCATCACCAGAATCTTTGCCAAACTGGATGGTTGCTTGAGCGTTGTGGAAGATGGCCTGTAAAAGTTGTTCCTTGTTCATAATAGTTCTTTGTTTGATTACTTAGCTAATATAGCCAAACTTAGCGCTAAGAAAAAATGGGAACACAAAAAACCCCAGAATTTCTTCCGGGGATTTTCTCAAAGGGGAATTAGGCTGTGGCCGGACCAGGAATTAGTTGTCCAGCCTTTCTGACACCAATAATGGAGTCAAGAGCAAATGTACGAATGATAACCTTATCTTTTAAACCTCCTTGGTCTCCTTCTTTCTTTTCTGGTAGACCTGTGATCTCTTCCTTGGCAATCTCTTTGCCGTTGAGGAAGTAGGTGGTTTTACCTGGTTTGATGAAAATACACTCTAGGTAGGTTTTGCCTTTGTGTTCTACAAATGGGGTTCCATCGATTCTCTTGCCCCATTGTCTTGGACCTGGCTGGAATTCTTTAGAAGCGATAGCCTCGAAGAGTTCGACGGTTGTGAGTTCTCCACCGTTTTGAACCTTTAAACGGCGGTTGACCATGTTCTTATAGCCTTTACCTGAAGTGAATAGCATTACCACCGAACCCTTGGTGATTTTGGTAACCTTGTTTTGCATGGGGTTTTTCATACCACCTTTGAGCTTAACATCGGTAACAGTGTCAAGTCCTACGAATTGAGAACCTTTGAAGTCTGAAATTTGCTCTTGAATTGTCATGCTGTGTTATTTGTTTGATTACACAGCTAATATAAGGCTTAACCTCGAGAACTAAAAATATTTTGGGGTTAAAAA
>CALAZP010000200.1 GCA_937926355.1 uncultured Saprospirales bacterium | reverse complement strand
ACTGGATCCTCTGGTTTTCTAGATTCTCTCCATAATTTTCCAATAAAATCTATACCATGCTTTTCTTCCCAATAAAAATGCATCCAATAACTGCAATATCGAATATTTTCATGCATAAAGTGCTTATTAGATTGCTCCATAAAGCAATCTGCTTCATTAAAGGTTTGTTCAGGCAGACACTTATATGCTTGATAATTGGCGGTTTGTTCCCAAAAACCATTACCACCTAATCCGTCGGGACCAAACCCATATCGATAACCACTGCCATCCCCATTATCACAGTATACCATATATTGAAAGGCATGTCCTATCTCATGTGCAATTACAGATCCAGCAGGTTGAGTAGTTAGTGGACTAATCCATAAAGCTCCAATAATATCATCATAACCCGCTCCAGTAGCCAACCACTCATCTGTGTAATGAAGAAAAATTAAAAATTTGTAAGTATCTAGATAAGAACTTTGGTTACCCGTTTGAACAAATCCAAGTTCCAGATTTTTGGTATAAAATGCTTCAGATTGAGCTAATAAATCATCAATATCTACTCGCATTTCCTCTGGCAAACTACTTGAATTTGGTTGATTCCCGAAACCTTCTTCCCAAAAGACTACAAAATGTTCAGATTCCTTTTTACGAGTCATGCTCCATTGACTATTCTCCCCCTCATTCTCCATTTCCTCAAGAATAAACTCAGGTAAATAAATTTCTAAACTAGAAACCTCTAAAGGAACAACGTCCATTTCTTGATTACATGACCAAAGAAATAGCAAACAAAAAAAGTAGGTTAGTCTCATCATTAATATTTATTACTTTCAAAACGCCACATATTAAATTTTTATTTTATTTTAGCAGATAAAAGATAGGAAGATGGGGCAGTATTATTTTCAATCTTATATTGAAAAATTTAGCCTAAATACCGATTAGTTAATTTGGTTTTTGATTCGAGCGATAAAGAAAATCGAGTCTTCAAACTGAGTAAAGGCATATATTAGCTGGTTCTAGAAGATACAGATTCTCCAAAAAAATGGACTCAATTGTTTGTCAAATATTGAAAATATGGATGGTAGAATGTTATGTTTTTTGATGATTTTATTCGGTTGTTCAAAAGAACAAGGGGAGTTGAGCTCGATTAACAATCTAAACTCAAATACTGAAATAAATATTGAAAAATCTTGGCCTCAAGAACCCAATGGTTGGACTTATCCTATTTTCATTGAGGTTCCCGAAGGAGATCCACCCGCTAATGGTTATCCGGTTTTGGTTCTACTTCACGGAAATGGAGGAACGGGACAGGGTATCCTAAATGAAATCAAATCTGAAATTGCCTGTCATATATTGATTGCTATCTCTGGCTATAGAAAGAGTTGGAATATTTCAAATGAAGAAAGCGAAGCGCCAGACTTAGAAATGATTACCGAATTAACAGAGCAATTAACTGATTTCCAAAATGTAAATCCCAACAAAATAAGAATCCTTGGCTTTTCTAATGGGTCAGCCCTTGCTAATCGAATTTTAGTTGAAAACAAAGATCCTGCAATAGATCAAATAATTGGAATAGTTTCTCAACTTTCAGAAGCTCAATACAGAAATAATAAATTTTACAAACCTTCAGGGGCCACAGGCAATGGACTTCCCTTTAATGGTTACGATACTGAAACCACCCCCCTTCAAAATCGATATTATTTGAGTATTTGCAATCAAAATGATCCTGTAATACCTTATGATGGAGGAGAATTTTACGGCATCAACTTCATCAATGCTCAGGATGCTGCTTTCGCAGTGGCAGTAAGCCAAGGATTAGATAATAGTGAACCTTTGGCTGAATCAGTTGCTATAGCACCCTACGGTTATGAGGAATACTCTTATTTAGATGGTCAGGTCATTCATATCAAAGGAAATGCAGAACACGGTCCTCCAGAAGGAATTTTCAACTACATAAGGAATTTTTTGGCAGATTGTAATTAATTTTTTGCTTGTTCATTCCTAAGCAAATATCTTTGTTTATCTAAATGTTAAAATCTTAGTCCATTATTGATTTTTAATCTATTTTTAATCTAAATTTTACATTAAGTAAATAAATTTATTCAAATGAAAGTAGAGTATCGATGTGATTGTCCCATAACCACAGGTTTAGACATTATAGGGGATAGATGGAATTTAGTGATCATCAAACAAATGTTTTTCCAAAAGAAAAAAACATTCAAAGAATTTCTCGACTCCAGCGAAAATATAGCTTCCAACATTCTTTCTACAAGGCTAAAGTTCCTACTAGAGAATGAAATAATTACCTTTAAAAGACTGCCTGAACAGAAGAAAATAAAAATTTACTCTCTTACTCAAAAAGGATTAGACCTACTGCCATTAATAGTTGAAATAAATATCTGGAGCAATAATCATTTGAGAAAGGAAAATCCTATTATGCTTACCAATGAACAACTTGGTATTGAATTGATTGATGAAGACAAGGAACAATTCAAAGAAGTAGCTTTAGAAAACTACAAGAAACTTATGTCTGCATATTAAGTATGAGATTACCTATTGCATTAATTTGTTTCTCGATTTTTAATTCTTGGGTAGCATTTTCACAACGAACCGAAGATTACAAAACAATAACTGAAGATGGTTCTTGGTGCTGGTTTACCGACCCTAGAGCCATTTACCACGAAGGAACTACAGCACAAATTATATGGGGTTATGTCACCTCCCAGGGAAAAGTAGCAGTCGCTGCCCAAAACTGCATTAATGGTGAAATTAACACTCATACTATTGTAGAATACCTTCAAATTGACGATCATGTCAATCCCTCCCTACTGATTTTACCCGACGACCGAATAATGGTTTTCTTTACCCGGCATAATGGTACTTTTTACTATACTACTTCCATCCAACCAGCGAGCATAAACTCTTTTGAACCTTTGGATTCCTTGGAATTGGGGGAGGGTTTGTGTTACACCAATCCCGTCATGCTGAGTGAAGAAAACAATAAAATATATGTATTCTTCAGAGGCGGGCATGACAGCAAACCCACCTTTATTACCTCTGAGGATTTGGGGGTTTCCTGGTCAGTTCCACAACAATTGGTTACCGGAGTATCAGAGTCATCGGTTAACCGACCTTATTTGAAAGTGGCCTCTGATGGCTATTCAACCATTCACTTTGCTTTCACTGACGGACATCCTAGGGATGAAAATCACAATTCCATTTATTACCTCCGCTATGAAAATGGTGAATTTAGTGACGCCTCCGGCAAAAGCTATGGTACTATGGAAACATTACCCATCAATCAATCCACTGTAACTAAAGTGTACGATGGAGTGGCTCAAAATGCGAGAGCTTGGATATGGGACTTAGCTATAAATGAAGACCATAATCCCACTTTAGTATTTACCACTTTACCAGAAGAAACCCAGCATTTTTACCATTATGCCAGCTGGAATGGTACCCAATGGAATCAAAAGAGACTAACCCCTGCCGGCAGCGCTTTCCCAAGATTGGAACGTCTAAAGGAGGAAAGGAATCCAGAGCCCCATTACTCAGGAGGGATAGCATTAGATCCTACAGATCCTTCTCAAATATATTTATCCAAACCCATCAATAATCGATTTGAAATTCAACATTGGACAGCTCAAGATCAAGGAAAAAGCTTCACTTATCAACCTCTTACGTCCCATTCTTTGCACGATAATGTCCGACCTTTTGTAATAAGAAATTTACCATCTCACTTTTCAAACCGGGTTTTATGGCTATCCATTGATCACTACAGCCATTACACAGCATATAAAACGGCAATAAAAAACAATCAATTAGCTGATCGATTTGATTCGGCCATTACAACCCAAAATATTAAAGAGGTCATGAAGGCAGTGGCACAATGGCAGATAAATCATTTTAATTTGGTTCCCCATCATCCATTGGATTGGACCAATGGAGCCCTATACGCCGGAATGATGGAATGGGCTAAAATTGATGACGGTGCTGCTGCTTTGGAATTTCTCCAACAAATAGGTCGTCGTTATGGGTGGCAACCCCATAAAAAAATGTACCATGCAGATGACCTAGTAGTAGCCCAAATGTATTTGGAAATGTATCAAAAATATCAAAATCGATCAGACAGTTATCGCATTTTGGGCCCTACTCTATCTAGGTTAAATTATGTAATAGACCATCCTTCCAATGGAGATTTATGGATAGATTACTCCAATCCTCAATCACTAGAGCGGTGGTCTTGGTGTGACGCCTTATTCATGGCTCCACCAGTTTATGCTAAAATGGCCAATATCACGGGGGAAAATCGATTTTTAGCGTTTATGGACCGTGAATTCAAAGCTACTTATGATTTTCTATATGATTCCGAAGCACATTTATTTTATAGGGATCATCGTTATTTTCCTGAAAAAGGATTAGAAGCCAATGGTGAGAAAATATTCTGGGGAAGAGGTAATGGTTGGGTCATGGGAGGTTTGGTGCGTATTCTAAATGAGCTACCTGCTGAGGACACTACATATCGTCCATTTTATGAAAGATTGTTTATCGAAATGGCCGAAAAAGTAGCATCTATCCAAGGAGAAGAAGGGTATTGGCATGCCAGTTTATTGGACCCAGAAAGTTACCCTAATCCTGAAGCGAGTGCCAGTGGTTTTTTCTGCTATGCCCTTGCCTACGGAATCAATGCAGGATTATTAGATCGAGAAAAATACTTACCAGCAGTAATAAAATGTTGGGAGCAATTGGTCAGTTTTGTTTTTGCGGATGGCAAGTTAGGGTGGATTCAGCCCATAGGGGAAAAACCTAAAGAAGTCACTGCAGATATGACAGAAGTTTACGGAGTAGGCGCATTTCTTTTAGCTGGTTCTGAAATGCTTCAATTAACGGAAGATTAATTTTATTCTAAGGGCTCCAAGGGATATTCACTTTGTTGGGCATGATTCATTCCATCCTTAAGCACTTGTTGGAGTTTGCCGTATGCGCTCATTTCATTCGAGTTGAGGGAATCTGTTGAAAGAGGGTACATTTCTAAGGGGTCTTTTGCTAAATCATAAAACAAACCATTTCGATACAATTTATACTTTGTGGTTTGGGCAAATTGATTGCGGAATCGATTTACATTCTTTCCCCAACGGGGATCATAGTGCATGAACAGCGAAGATCTTTCCTTATGGCTTTTAGGATTCAATAGGACACTTAGAAAACTTTCACCATCTATTTCTTCGTTAATTTCCACACCCAATAGATCAGCAAAAGTAGCATAGAAGTCAGCAAAAGAAATCAATCCATTGTAAATAGTCGATGGTTTTAGGTGACCTTCCCATTCCACTAATAAAGGTACTTGGACTCCTGCTCCTATGGTATTTCCTTTAGCCCCCTTAATGACTCCATTTCCCGTAAGGGAGTAAATAGAGGGGTGGGACCCATTATCGGCGGTAAAAATAACTAGCGTTTCTTCAGCCAGATTGAGACGGTCAATATGGTTGCGAATCTTACCCACAATATGGTCTGTGTATGCTACCATTTCTTCAAAATAACATGGATCATTTCGGTAGCGAAGGGTCGTATCCGCCCAACTTTCTGAAGTTGGGGTGGGTACAAACGGGTCGTGAACCAAAACCATGGGATAGTAAACAAAAAAAGGACGATTCTGATTTTTGGATATGAAATCCAAGATATAATTAGAAAACAAATCTGGGCCATAGGTATCTTTTCCTGGTCGAACCACCTGTCCATCCGCTTCAATAAGAGGATCCGCATATCGCTCCCCTTTAGACCGAGGTTGCGTAAGTTGCCAAAGACAGTATTGATCAAAACCAAAATTATTAACCCTTTCAGAGAGTTGCCAATCGGTTATTTGATCTGGATAAGCTAATCCATTCAATTGCCACTTACCCGCAATACAAGTTTGATACCCCCTTTCCTTAAATAAATTTCCAAAAGTTTTTTGATTGGAATTCAAGTAACCAAAATATTCATAATTCCTGTAGTTGCTTTTCCCAGTCATAATTTTGACTCTAGAGGGGGTGCAAAGGGGTTGCGATATAGCATGATTAAAAGTAATTCCCCTGGAGGCCATTTGTTCTAAGTGGGGCGTGGAGTTAATGATATTTCCATAAATAGATAAAGCTTCTTTTCCCATATCATCTGCCATAATCAGTATGACATTAGGGGGCTTTGGCGCACTTTTGGTGCAATTGGAAAGAAAGGTAATAAGTAGTATCGCCAAGTAGTAGGATTTCATAAACTAGATTTAGTATCAACAATATAAAGTTTCTGCTATTCAATCTTTAAATTTGAAATGGCTAAGATGTACTTATGAATAGAAATTTATTTAACCTGCGGACAGCCGGCATCCTCCTAATAGGTGACTTGGTGGTAGGAGTATTGGGATTTACTATAATTGAAGGTTATTCTTTTGTAGATGCCTTGTATATGGTTGTCATAACCATTTCGACCGTGGGATATACCGAAGTACAGCCTCTTTCAGAAATGGGTAAAATCTTCTCTGCAATTTACATTTTATTAAATGGGGGGTTGATCGCTTATATATTGGCCGTTTTTTCCTATCATGTCATACAAGGTGAAATTTTTAAAAAGATGTATAGCAAATCCATTGAGAAACAAATCAAGCAGTTGAAAAACCATGTTATTATTTGCGGGTACGGGAGGTATGGAAAAGAGGTTTCAGCCCACTTTAAAAACCATGGAATAGAATATTTAATTATTGACCAGGATCCTTTGACTATAGAAAACATCAAAAATGATGACCAACATATTCTGTTTATCGAAGGTGATGCCACTCATGACGAGGCTTTAATTGCTGCAAATATTAAGCAAGCTAGAGCATTGATTTCAGCATTACCAGATGATGCAGAAAATGTATTTACCGTTCTAACAGCGCGTCAGCTAAACCCTAGTATTAATATCATTTCCAGAGCCATCCATCCAAAATCCAGAGAGAAAATTGTACTTGCTGGTGCTGATCATGTCATTATGCCCGATCAAATTGGTGGTTTTTATATGGCGACATTAGTTACTAAACCAGATGCAGTGGAATTTTTTAGTTTTATTACCAACAAACAGGTAGGAGATGTTGGTTTTGAAGAAATTGCTTATGAATCTGCTCCATTAAAATGCAAGGATGTATCCATTAGAGACTTAACGATCAGGCAGGTTACTGGAGCGAATATCATCGGATACAAAGATGCCAAGGGTGCTTACCACGTCAATCCCAAGCCAGACGTCAAACTATCCCCTGGGAGTAGTTTTATTATTTTAGGGAATAAACAACAATTAGAGGCCTTAAGAACCTATTTATTGGGTTAATTGATCTATAGCATTTAGATTAAACTGAATCATTTCCCTTATGATTTTGAAGGGAATTGCTCGATTGTAGGGAAATTGGACAGATCCTTTGCCTCTTTTATAGGGTTGCAGTTGTTCTTCGAAGTAGTTATGAGCATTCGGCGTAGCGTAGATGCCTAGGTGTTTTTTTTTGAGCGGCAAAATAAATGAGAGGCTTTCCTCGGTAATGATAAGCTGGCATGCCATATGATATTTTTTCTATGGCCTCGGGAGCTTCGGATTGTATGAGTTCTCTTATGGTTATCAACAAAGGAATAATGGATTCTGACTGGTCTAATAGATATGCCTCTACGTCCTTGTAATTTTTCATTTATGGGGATTATTATAAGTAGAAAGTTTGAGCTAAGGGTTTTCGAAATTCAACCTTGTTGGTTCTTTAATGTGTCCATATAAAAATAGATAATTTTAGGATTTGCTAAGTAGATTTATCCTTTGATAATATGGTGAGGTTTTATTCTAAATAAGTAATGGAACCTTTTTGGTTAGCTTTTAAAAAAATGATTGATATGAATAAAAAATGGTTATTCCTTTCTGTGGCTAGTTTGCTGCTAATTGGTTTAGGACTTTCTTTATTGGGAGAAGCTATTATAATGAAGTATGAAAATGCAGAACATTGGTTTTGGATGGGAACGGCTGCATTGGTCACGGTTAATACAGGTTTTTCATTACTGGGACAAGCTGTAATAGAGAAGTTGAAATAATTTTGATTCCTACTACCAGAACTTATTCTTTAGGAGACAGTCTTAGCAGGATTCATAAATTCTTGAAAATCTACTTTGTTTTGAAGCTTGATTCTGTCTATACTTTCATACTAAAGGTTTTGGCATCGTTATTAATAACATTTTTATCAAATCTAGTTGGCTTATCAAACTAATTAGTTGTGGGGGAAGTGGGGGACAATTAAAAAAGGGATTCCCTTATTTGAAAACCCCTTTTTGGTGGAGATAGTCGGAGTCGAACCGACGACCTCTTGCATGC
>CALAZP010000199.1 GCA_937926355.1 uncultured Saprospirales bacterium | reverse complement strand
CCCATTTTCAAATTACCAAATTGGCTATAAGAAATATTACCCACCCATCCCCACCGCCGATTGCTCCATTTTCCTAAGGTTTGAAAAGTTCGTTCGTTATTAACTAAACCGATATTTGTCCCTACTTGAAAAACAGTTTGAATAGAATCAGAATCACTCCAATTGGGTTCCAAAGTTTTAAAATTAATCGATCCACCAATGGCATCACTGCCAAACAAAACAGAAGCTGGACCAAGGTATACTTCAGTTTGATTCACCGACCGCGGGTCTACAGCAATGATATTGTGCAAATTCCCACTCCTGAAAATTGCCGAATTCATCCTAACTCCATCGACCAATAGCAATATACGATTGGCCGAGAAACCCCTTATCATGGGACTTCCGCCTCCCAATTGACTTTTTTGAACGAAGACCTGACTGCTCTTTTCTAATAAATCAGCTGAAGTTTGCGGTTGCACAATGTCTGAAAACTCCTGATCGATTAGAGCAAAACTAAAAGGAATTTCATTTTTGGTATTGGACCATCTAGATGCTGTAACTACTACTTCATTTAACTGATTGAATTCGGGTTGCATATACACCACAAAATTATTGGTAACTAAATACCCGTGCGTAACTGCTTTAGATTTATAATTCAGCATTTCCAAAAAAAAAGTATCCGTCGGAGTCCAAGATTTTAGCGGTAAATCAAATTGACCTCGGTCATTTGAAATAGCCTGCCAATTAGCCTTTGGTAAAGAAATATAGACGTATTCCAACTGCCTTTGAGAAATAGAATCCAATATGGTAATGGATTGACCAATGCAATTTGCCCAAATAAAATATAACCCCAAGGCGATTTGAACCTTAAGTTGCATTTTAGGTGTTTTAATTGGGGCAAGATAAGATTTTTGACTCTCTATTCTAGACTTAAAACAAGTAATTAAATTATATTTGCATAGTGGAAAAGTCATTTTATGAAGTGTTTAGGGCATAAATTCTTAGTCTGGTTTCTTTTTTTATTTCTCTTGGGTCCCACACTCATTAGAGAAGTGCATCATTTGCATTTTCACAATACTCCAAAAGCCCTTTGTGATTCTGAAAATGGAGACCAACACCTACACGACTCAAGTTTTAAGCACGAACACTGTTATTTGTGTTCATTTACCATATCAAATTTTGAGTTAACCAGACCTTTACAGTTAACTCCACCTTTTCATCAAAAAGCAGTTCTTGATATTAATCAATATCAACACCTCTATCGATCTTTTCTCCTTTTACAAATCATACCTAGAGCTCCCCCTTCCTCCCACTGAATTGTGGTACCATTTTAGCTTTTGAAATTTAATTAAACAATGAGGAAATCGGTAATTACCGGAATCCTCTTTTGGCTAGTGATTGGAATCATTCAAGGACAGCAAAAAAACTGTGACATTCTCCTAAAAGGGTATATCATCGATACTACAACTGCAAGTCCTTTAGAATATGCTTCCATTAGCATTAGGGGAACGGAAACAGGTATGTTGGCCAATGAAGAAGGGTATTTTGAATTTAGTAAAGTATGCCCTGGAATCATTGAATTAGAAATAAGTAGGGTTGGTCTGCTAACCCGTGCTTGGGTTTTTGATATCCATCAAGATACCACCTTGTTTTTGAATATTAGCATAGAGGGTTTACGCCTAGAAGAAATTGTAATAGCAAGTAAGGCTGCACCAATCCTCAAAAGTGAAATGTCTCAAACGGTAGAGGGGATAGCACTTGTCACTAATCAAGGACTTAACTTGGCCACCGCTCTAGAAAATTTACCCGGTGTATCGGTTTTAAGAACCGGTGCTACGATTGCTAAACCTATGATTCGAGGGATGCATTCTAATCGGATTTTGCTACTCAATAATGGAGTTATTCAAGAAGGTCAACAATGGGGTTTGGAACATGCTCCATCCATTGATCCTTTCCTTTCAGAACAAATTACGGTTATTAAAGGAGCGAGTACCTTGGAATATGGTAGCAATGCCTTAGGTGGAATCATCAAATCTGATCCTGCTGCATTACCCAAAGAAAAGGGAATAAGTGGGTCCATCCATTTACAGGGTCACAGTAATAACCGGATGGGAGTTGTTTCCGGACTTTTGGAAGGCTATACAGAGGGATGGCCTAAACTAGCGTATCGAATACAGGGAACCTTGAAAAGAGGAGGAAGCCTCAAAACTCCTGATTACTTTCTCGATAATACGGGTCAATCAGAGCATAATTTTTCTTGGTCTTTGCAAAGATTGTTCCAAAGGAATAAAATACAATTTTATTACTCTAGGTATTCCTCGACTTTTGGAATTTTTTCTGGAGCGCATATTGGCAACTTGACCGACTTGAAAAATGCAATAGAAAGGGGTGAGCCTTTAATCAAACCTGACTTTAGTTATACCATTAATCGTCCTCAACAGCGAGTTGTTCATGAATTATTCAAGGGCAATTACGTCTATGATTGGGGCTCTTCCAATGAAATCCACCTGCAAGTAAGCCGCCAATTTAACCGTAGAGAAGAATTTGATGCCCATCGGCCTTTTGGTATTTTACCTACAGAAAAGGAGATTGGAGATATTTCTTTTGAAATTACCACCCATTCGGTAGATTTGGGATGGAAACACGGCAACTGGAAATCATTGAGGGGTAAGATGGGAACGCAATGGACCAGACAGAACAATACCGCTGATCGAGGAGGTCTTATTCCTAATTATACGATGAATGGATGGGGATGGTATTGGATGGAGACCTGGAAAAAATTTCCTTTTCCTTTGGCCATAGAAGGAGGAGTCAGATTAGACTACAAAAAATTTGAAGTAAGCACTCAGGGCAGAGATACCATCAATGTAGCAAACGAGTTTTTCAATATGTCTGCAGTCGTGGGTTTCGTTTATACTTTGAAAAATAATTGGACGATTAAAGCCAATACTGGTTGGTTGTGGCGACCTCCTCATGTGAACGAATTATATAGCGAAGGCGTACATCACGGGTCAGCGTCTTACGAAACCGGTAATAGGGACCTTTTTCCCGAAAGGGCCATCAACACTACAGCCAGTATCCATCTGCCAACAGATTCAAAAATAACGGGATCTTTATCTTTGTACCACAATTTTATCCAAGATTTTGTTTATCTGCAGCCCACTCAGCAACCGGTTTTGACCATTAGAGGGGCTTTCCCCGGATTTGAATATTTGCAAACCAATGCAGTGATTCAAGGTATTGAATGGGAATGGGCCGCACCAATTGGACCTCAATGGATGATTAGTAATAAAACTTCTTTCCTGAAAGGGGAGAATCGGCAAACTAAAGAACCGTTAATTTATATGCCAGCTAATCAAACTCACTGCGCTATCGAATATCGACCGGCGCGAAAAGGTGGCAACTTTGACGATTTATTTGCCAAATTAAGTTGGGAATATGTCGGATCCCAGAACCGTATTCCGGCCGATACCGACTACGCTCCTCCCCCTCCAAGTTATGGATTAATTCATTGGAATATGGGCTGGAATTGGAATGTTGGAGCAACTCCCATTTCGATTACTTTCACTGCTAATAATCTTTTGAATAAGCGTTATCGAAGTTACCTAAACCGACTCCGATATTACTCGGACGAAATGGGGAGGAATTTAATTTTAACCTTAAAAACAAAATTTTAATATGAAAAATATATGGAAATTAACCTGGTTTTTA
>CALAZP010000198.1 GCA_937926355.1 uncultured Saprospirales bacterium | reverse complement strand
CTCCTTCCCTATGCATAATCGCAGCATTATAAGCTATAGCGTATCTCACTTCCCACTTATAATTCCACCAATCGGAAAAGGTAGAAGCCCCTACTCCATGCTCAGCCATCTTATCTGCAACCTTATACCCCTCTAATATGTGGGTAAACGTATTGATCCTAAAATCAAAGCGCTCCGCCACTTTCATCAACATATTGATTTCACTCTGAACATAAGAATGACAACTGATAAATCTTTCCTTGTTTAGAATTTCTCCCATGGTCTCCATAGCCAAATCCCTACGAGGGGCTGGGGTTGTTGCTCGCTCCTCTGGCGTCAAACTTTCGTATTCCTTGATTTGTTTGAGGTAATCCCTAGCCGCACTAAAGGCATCTACATATACCTGCTCCACACCCATTCTAGTTTGAGGAAATCGAATAGAAGATGGATTACTCGATCGCTTGACATTTTCGCCTAAAGCAAATTTAATAAAGCCATCCGCCCCTTTTATTTTCATTTCTTCAGGACTGCTTCCCCACCTTAATTTAATAAGTGCAGATTGTCCTCCAATAGGATTAGCTGACCCATGAAGAATTTGAACAGCAGTTACTCCACCAGCCAAAGCTCGATAGATTTCCTGATCTTCTGAATTAATAACATCTCCAATTCGAACCATTCCCGAGTTGGTGGCCACATCGTTAATGGAAGAGGCGCCAATATGCGAATGCTCATCAATAATTCCCGGAGTCAAATGTAATCCAGTTCCATCGACCACTTGAACACCCCGACCAGCTTTTAACTCCTTTCCAATTTTATCAATCTTTCCCCCTTTTACCAAAACATCCATTCCCTCCTGCACTTCATCTCCTTCCTCCATAGTCCAAAGTGTCACATTGGAAATCAATAGATCTTCTGCTTGGGTAACTTCCTCAGATCCATAAGCACCAAAAGGAAATATGACTTTACCTATATCAGAGGCTCCATCATCCGATTTCTTCTCCTTTTTGGCCACCTCATCCGCCTTGCTTTCCTCTTGGAAAACAGCAGTCCAGGACAACCAATCCCCCTGCTCATTGGTCCAGTTTCCCGCCAAATCTTTCCCACTTTTCCATCCAGATAAAATGCGAGTGGGCTTTTCCAAAGTTAAGAGAACAATTTGACCATCAACTTTTACTTGGACATCTGTTGAAGTAGTATCGTCTACTTTCATTTTTCCTTTAGAGCCCATTAACTCTAGTTCCACAGCACTACCATCAAGATTCAAAACGAATTTTCCTTCTATACCTTTTTCGGGTTCAGGATTGACCTCATAACCAGCTCCAGCTACCCAATTTTCATATATAGTCGCCTTTTCATCAAAAATATCATCAGAGGAAATGAAAAAATTGGCAACTGCACCTGCTTTTAAATGTCCTAAATCAGGAGCATTTAATAATTCCGCAGGAATCGTAGTTAAGGCCTTCAAGGCCGTTTCACGACTTAATCCATGCGCAATGGCCTTCCTGATATTTTTCCAAAAATCTTCTCCCTTTCTTAAATCAGCAGAGGTAATAGAGAATGGGACTCCTGCAGCTTCTAATGCTGCTAAATTTCCAGCAGCCATTTCCCAATGCTTCAAATCAGCCAAACTATATTTATAGTTTTCTAACGGATTACTCACATCAAATGGATCAGGAAAACTAACTGGTACAATCAAAGTGGCACCTGTAGCTTTAATTTCATCCATACGTTTGTAAGAATCACCATCTGTCTTAATGATGTACTGTACTCCAAATTCATCGCCTAACTTATCGGCTCTTAAAACCGTTATCCAATCGGTAACTTCGAAAAATTGAGGTAATTTTTGAGTAGCTATCCAAGAATTTAAAGTCTTATCTGTAAATGGAGGGTGATCAAATTGCTGGTACCACTCTGCATCTAAATAGGTTTGGCGCAACAAAGCAATAAAACCCATAGTAGATACTGGATAATTTTGTCCAGAAGATCCCTTTGCAAAAGAATAATGCGCACCCACCTGATCGCGGTAGACCATTTCATTCGATGTGCCTTTTCCTAAAAGCGCCAAACTACTTGTTCCTCTCGCTAATCCATCAGCTCGATGAATTTGTGCTGCCCCAAATCCCATCTTTCTTATATTAGCCGCTTCCTTTTCATCTACTTCAAATACACCAGAAGCTTCAAAATCTGCCTTTATAGCCTCATTGGCATTGTAAGGACCCTTAACAGAGGTTTGAATCTGCTCTGCCCTGCTAAAGCTTCTTCCAGAACCCCTTTCTGGTTTGGGAATCCCATAGTTAGACCATAATTCAACCAATCCTGGATAGACGTATTTTCCATCTAAATCGTGAATCACATAACCCTCTGGAATTTGAATATCAGATCCAGAGGAAACGACTTTACCGTCCTTTACAAGTAAAGTAGCTTTATCAATTTTAGTAGAAGCATCCAAATACAGGGTGGCATTGGTAAATGCATGAGCACCGGGACGTTCGTCCTTCACCCCGTTAACTGGAAAGGTCTCCTGTGCAACCATCGTACCCCCTATAAAGCAATACAATGACAGAAAAAGTAACACTCCTTTTTTCATCCTAAGTAATTTTGTTATGAATATTTAACGGAAAATACAAAATCAATGCCGAAAATCCAGCAATATCGACCGAAGACCTATTTTTATAGCTTTAATTACAGATATTTATAAAATTTCTTGATTTAAGTAGCTTCAGACAATATGGTTTTGGACTAAAACTAAAACTTACCATATTCTTTTAAAGGAGATGGTAAGTTTTGTTAGGAAGCAGAATACCTTCCCAAAAGGATTTATTAAGCCCAACTCCAACTATGGTAAAAAGTCTTT
>CALAZP010000197.1 GCA_937926355.1 uncultured Saprospirales bacterium | reverse complement strand
GATAAATCTAAATCAAATTGAAACGGTGGAGCAAGTTGGGCACTGGATTTCCTGAGTGTTCTGCCTAATCCGTCAGTAAGAATCCAGTGAACTTTTTCTTCGCAAATCCCTTCCAATGAAACCATGGTATTAGAAACTACAGGATTGGGAGAAATTTTAGTTTGAAGACACCATTCATTGGTCACATTAGCAACTGGAGTAGTACTTCCAGATTTGATTCCTTCTATAGATATCTCCGCAAGCCCCGCACATATATTTCCATAAGTTTCCTTTACTGTAACTAAGACATATCGAGCCTCTACATCTTCTAAATCAGGCCCTACTATCCCCTCATAATTGGGAAGTCCAGTTGCTTGGGGCAGCGATACTGTTTTTAAATAAGACCAATTTACCCCATCTACCGAATAATCGATATCTGCTGATTTTATACCGGAGGACAATTGATCGGGATAATTGAAATTCCACCAATGAGATCCTTGTAATCGGTAGTTTTCCCCTAAATCTATCATCAACCAATGAGAAGCGCTTCGTGATGGATTGGGATTGGTCTTCATTTCACAAGCATACCAGCCGTCAAACCAATTGGTGCTGTGTTGATTGGGAAAACATTGACCAGTTAAATCGAAACTGATAAATAAAATACCTATAAAAAAACTACAAAATCGATATCGCATTGCATTAAATTTTAGTAAACGACTTAAATATAGTTAGAATATTTCAATCCTTTTAAAGATATAACATTATAATGTCGGAAATAAGACTAGCTTTTTAACGTTCTTTTTAAATTAAAAGTATTATTTTTAAATCATACATCATCTCAAAACCTAAGTTCTAATAAGTTTATGAATTTTAACTTCTCTATTTTCCTCTGCTTATTTGCACCATTTTCTCTTTATCCACAAGAAATTGAAATCTTTGGAGGCAATGGTAAATCTCCCCATCAAATAATGGTTAGCGACCAATCCTTCGTTGTCTACAACATGGAACCAGGAGATAAAACAGACATAATGAACGGGAAGGGAATGACTAATCATCAAAACCGAATGGGAAGGTTACTAAGGCAAGCAACCCTTGGATTGACTGAAGAGGATATGTTAACTTATTACAGTGACACTCCTGAGCAATGGATCGATAATCAAATGAAATTTCAACCTTATAACTTTGTGGATTTTTCAAATGCCATTGTAGCACAGACCAGAGACTATCTGCAAGAGCGAACTGAGGAAGAAATTGAGTTTCTTTTGCCCTATCAATCGTGGGAATTTAGGGTGGCTTGGTGGAAATATCTTATGGAAAGTAAAGACCATTTAAGGCAAAAAATAGCTTATGTTTTAAGTCAGATTTTTGTTATATCAGACGCTCCTCAGCAAATTTTTGACCATGGGGTGGGATTAGCCAGTTATACTGGCTTATTAACCAATCATGCTTTTGGCAACTTCCGGGATTTACTTTTCAAAATATCCATGCACCCATCTATGGGTATTTTTTTGAGTCATTTTAACAATTCCAGAGAAATACCCTATCTCAATATTCACCCTGATGAAAATTACGCTCGGGAAATCATGCAACTTTTCAGCATTGGGCTATATGAACTAGAATTAACAGGACTACCTAAAAGAGATGAGGAAGGCCTTTTAATTCCAACTTACGATCAAGAGGATATTCGAAACTTAGCAAAAGTGTTTACCGGATTGGGTCCAGGAAAAGCAGGTCTGTTTGCTCCACCTAACCAAATTCCATATTTTGGAATGGGCCGATTCAATACGGATTTTACCCATCCCATGGTGATGTATGAAGAATATCACGATAAAACTGAAAAGACTATTGTTGGGGATTTTGTGATCCCAGCCAATCAAAAAGGTATGGAGGACATTGAATTAGCTATTGATCATCTTTTCAATCATCCTAATGTTGGCCCTTTCTTAGGCAAACAACTCATCCAAAAATTAGTTACCAGCAATCCAAGTCCTCAATATGTTAAGGATATTGCCTTAGTTTTTAATAATAACGGTAAAGGAGAACGCGGAGATTTAGGGGCAGTCATTAAAGCAATTCTATTACATCCCGAGGCAAGCTCTTGTGCCTCTCTATTAGATCCCCAACAAGGTAAAATGCAAGAGCCTTTCATCAGATATTTAGAATTTCTCAAACTCATCCATCTTCAGCCTCATGATGAAGATGGCTCCACTTTCTACAGCGGAGGTGAAGTAAAATGGATGACTACCCAAGATTTATTCAGGGCACCAACTGTATTTAATTTCTACAAGCCCAATTTTAGTCCTAATGGCCCCTTACGGGAAAAAGGGCTTCTAGGGCCTGAATTCCAAATTCATAACAGCACTACCAGTTTAACCCTCATTAATCATTTTCACTATATGTCAAATGAAGATTATGGGATGGGGTATTCTTGGTTAGCTAATCCAAATGAAGAAGGGTATTATAAAAGTGATAAATCTTATTTGCTTAAATATACACCAGATGCGGAGGCTTTAGTAAATAAAATTGATCGCTTGTTGACCAGAGGGCAAATGACCACAAGAACCAGAGAAATTATTAAAACCGCAATAGAAGATATTGATATTTGGGATGGAAATGCAGAAGAGGAAAGGTTGGCCAGAGCACTTTTCCTTACTTTAATATCCCCCGATTTCGTCATTTTAAAGTAGTAACAAATGAAAAGAAGAAATTTTATTAAAGCAGCAGGTTGCACGGGTATGGGTTATCTCACCTTGTTTAATTCAGCGATAAACTTAAAAGCGATGGGATTAGCTGCTTTAGATAACTCTGGTTTAACGGATGATTACAAAGCATTGGTCTGCATCCTTCTAGCAGGTGGCAATGACAGCTACAACATGCTCATTCCACTAGATAACGAGGAGTACAGAGATTACGCTACCACTCGGAGTAATATGGCTTTAGATAGATCAGAGATGATTACCTTAAATCCCAATAATACCGATGGACGAACATATGGTCTGCATCCTTCCATGACAGAAATTGAAGATTTATTTGCTTCAGGTGAATGTACCTTCATCAATAATGTGGGCACTTTAGTTGCTCCAACCTCCAAAGCAGATTATATGAGAGGTTCAGCTAGAGTTCCTCTAGGTCTTTTTTCTCATGGTGATCAAGAAAATCAATGGCAATCTGGTCTCACTACAGAAAGATCGATTACTGGTTGGGGAGGTAGAATAGCCGACCTTCTAAAAGATCAAGCGGGCAATGATAAAATTTCAATGACCCTTTCCCTAGGTGGTAATAATCTATTTCAGCAGGGGGTGGAGGCTTTTCCATTTACCTTAAACCAGCATTCGGGAAGTGATTTACTTTGGGCTTATGATAGAGATAATCCTTGGAATTTAGAGAGTCAGGCTATTAAAAGTTTAATCTATCACAATTACGAAGATGCTTTTAAAAAAACCTATGTGGATGTGATTTCCAATGCGCAAGAAAGTGGGGAAATTTTATTAGATGCTTACGCGCAAAGAGATCGCTTCAACGATCATTTTGATGACAATCATCTTGCAAGGAGCTTAAGAATGATTGCTAATGTAATTGCCTCTAGAAAAGTATTGGGTGTTAAACGGCAAATATTTTTTGCAACTATGGGAGGTTTTGACTACCACGACGAACTTTTCAATAACCAGGCAAGGGATTTGAGTACCGTTTCAAGGGCTATTGGTGCTTTTCAAGCAGCGATGAAAGAATTGGGAGTCAGCAACCAGGTTACCTCCTTTACCATTAGTGATTTTGCTAGAACGCTCACCTCTAACGGCAACGGAACTGATCACGCTTGGGGTGCCTCCTCCTTGGTAGTAGGAGGAGCTGTTAGAGGCAATAAATTCTATGGTCAATACCCCTCTCTTAAACTAGATGGAGATTTGGATGTAGGCAATGGGATCATCCTTCCTACTACTTCAACTGATGAATACTTTGCAGAACTAGCGCTCTGGTTTGGCGTTTCTCCGGGGGAATTGAGCACAGTTTTCCCTTCTTTGAATAATTTTTACGATTACCAAACAGGCACTGCGCCTCTTGGGTTTTTACAGATATAATTCAAGTTCATGAGTTTCAGGTTTTTATTATTGGTATCCATTCTAGCATTATCCACTCCATCATTAAGCCAAGAGTCAAAGGTATTTGGTGGTTTAGGAAGTCCACCTTACCAAATAATCTCCAGTGATATGACTCCACTTAGAGATCATATCCC
>CALAZP010000196.1 GCA_937926355.1 uncultured Saprospirales bacterium | reverse complement strand
TTTTTGGAAGGGAAATCCAGCGTTGGGCGATTGGGAATTGACATTCATGCCACTGCTGGTAAGGGGGATGTGGGCTTCTGTAATACTTGGACTTTGGAAATATCCTGTACACAGCCAGTTAGAATCTATAATGGCATGCCAATTGGTCAATTGATTTATTTTACAGTAGATGGGGATATTGAGAATTATTACCATCAAAAAAGGGATGCCAAATACAATCAACGTACGGTAAGACCAGTAGAGAGTATGATGTGGAAAAATAAATTTTGATGAAATGGATTTGGGGTTTATACTTTTGGATGATAGCACCAGCGCTATGGAGTCAGGACCACCAATGGTGGGTTGATAATGTAGGTTGGGATGGGGAAACTGCTTGGACTCAATATCTTATTTTTTCTCCTGGTCGAATGGGGCCTAATGCCTTACCTGTGCCTTCTTTTTCCAACGGTCAAGTGGACAGTAGTCATCATCTCAGTTGGACTAATCAGTTGACCTTCACCAAAGGGGAATCAACCTATAGTACCCTTCTAGATGTGCAATATGTTCCTCTTCCTAATCGACTTAGTTTTAGGTTGTTTTGGATGCCTTTAGAATGGTTCCGCACCTCGCATTTTCTGAAAACTGAGCGGAAAGTCTTTCATGAATTTTACGATGATCAAACTGCTATGGGAGATGTATATCTTGAAACTTCTCATGCTTTAATACATCGATCTCATTACAGCGCTGTCCTTCGACTGGGCTATAAATTTGCCGCCTCTAGTCACCTTGGAGCTGCTAGATTCACCGATACCCCAGGATATTATTTCGATATTTCTTTCGTCAGGAACTTTCCCTTGAGTACCCATGCGAATTTAGCCCTATCCGCTATGACAGGCTTGTACATTTGGCAAACGAATAATTCACCAGTTCATCGTCAAAATGATGCCTTTTTATACAGTGTCCAACTTAAACTAAATCATACGTATTCGACTTTTATATTGGGTTTAGGTGGATACATTGGTTATCTCAACAATGGAGACCAACCTCACCTTATGGAGTTGGGTTACAGAGTAGAAAGGTCCGCTAAATGGGCGATACAAATAACGGGAAGAAAGGGGGTGAATAAAGATTGGCCTTTTACTTCCCTAGCTATTCAAATAATAAAAAAAATAAGGACATGAAATGGACACAACTCCTATTTTGCTCGTTAGTCACCCCCTTATGGAGTCAAACCAATTTAGTTGCGGAGCAGCTGGAAAAATGGGAAAATGCCCAAGTATATACACTTAATGTCCTATCTCTATTACCAGATTCTAGTTTGACGTACCGCCCAACAGCAGCTCAAATGACTGCGGAAGAGCAAATCCTTCATTTACTCAAGAATATGAACTGGTTGGTAGGGAGTTACCTAGAAGGAACGGAAACAGTATTCGACTTCAATTCTAATGGCAATAACCATACTCAATTGACCAGTTTGGCGAAAACCATATTCCAAAATGCCAACCAAGCCCTAAAGGAATTACCGATGGAAAAATGGGACGAAAAAGTAGATTTTTTCGCAGGACCCAAGACTCGGGGACAAATAATACAACTGGTGGATGACCACCATACCCATCATCGAGCTCAGTTAATTGTGTATTTGAGAATATTAGGGATAAAGCCCCCAAGATATGTAGGATGGTAATGCCCCTTTCGCTTTTATTTTTGCTATATTTGGAAAAGGACGAAAAGGCAAAATGTATGCAAAATGTATTACCTCACAGCTTACTTACAGACTACGACATCTACTTATTCAAAGGGGGTAATCATTTTAAATTATATGAAAAACTAGGAAGTCATCTCATCGAAAGAGAAGGGGTCAAAGGCACCCATTTTGCCGTATGGGCGCCCAATGCCACCGCTGTAAGTGTCATTGGCGAATTCAATTATTGGGAGGGTCAACAACATCCACTATATCCCCGGTGGGACCAATCTGGAATCTGGGAGGGGTTTATTCCCAATTTAGGCAAAGGAACCCTTTACAAATATCAAATTATGACCAAAGCCGGAGAGGCCTTAGAAAAAGGGGATCCTTTTGCTCTTTTTTGGGAAATACCTCCTAAAACGGCCTCAATAGTTTGGTCTTTCGACTATAAATGGAAAGATAAGAAGTGGTTGAACAAAAGGCTTAAAAATCAGGGAAAACAACATAGAACACCGTTTTCGGTTTACGAAATGCATTTAGGCTCCTGGCGGAAAAAAGATGGATTAACGGCCTCTTTATCCTATCTGGAAATGGCTGAGCAGCTGCCAGACTATTTATCGGAAATGGGATATACCCACGTTGAATTCCTTCCTGTAATGGAGCATCCTTATTTCCCTTCCTGGGGATACCAAATCACTGGATACTTTGCTCCCAGTAGCCGGTTTGGAACCCCCGAAGAGTTTATGGCATTAATTGATGCCCTTCACCAAAAAGACATTGGAGTAGTTTTAGATTGGGTCCCATCCCATTTTCCGGTTGATGGCCATGGGCTAGCTTTATTTGACGGCACTCATTTATTTGAACATGCTGATGAAAAGAAAGGATTCCATCCAGATTGGAAAAGTGCCATTTTCAATTATGGCAGACATGAAGTTTGTAATTTTTTAATTTCCAATGCCATCTATTGGTTGGAACAATTTCACGCCGATGGACTTCGGGTGGATGCGGTGGCTTCTATGCTTTATTTGGATTATTCCAGAGAAGAGGGGCAGTGGATTCCCAATATATATGGAGGGAATGAAAATTTAGAAGCCATTGACTTCTTAAAGCGTTTTAATGAAACGGTTTACCGCGAATTCCCAGATATTATTACCATAGCTGAGGAATCTACCTCTTGGAAAGGCGTCTCTCGATCTACTGCAGATGGCGGTCTAGGTTTTGGGCAAAAGTGGATGATGGGTTGGATGAACGACACCTTAGCGTATTTCAAAAAAGATCCTATTCATAGAAGATTTCACCATAATGAAATAAGTTTTAGTCTAGTTTACGCATTTACGGAAAATTTTATGTTGCCTCTCTCACACGATGAAGTCGTACATGGTAAAGGCGCATTGATCAATCGAATGCCTGGAGATGATTGGCAGCGATTCGCTAACCTCAGACTCCTCTATGGGTATATGTTTACCCATCCGGGAACCAAACTATTGTTTATGGGTGGGGAATTTGGGCAAACTTCAGAATGGAGTATCACCCAGGGATTGGATTGGCACCTACTGGATCACCTTCCCCACCAAGGCATCCAAAGGTGGGTTAAAGCTCTCAATGAATGCTATCGTTCCCATTCCGCACTATATGATTTACAATTTTCTCATGATGGCTTTGAATGGATCAGTCTTTCAGACCATGAAAATTGTGTTTTGACCTTCCTGAGAAAAGATGAAAAGGGAAAAGAAATATTATTGATCGTCCTAAATTTCACCCCTGTTCCACGGCATCACTACAAAGTAGGTGTTCCTAAAGAAGGTCTTTGGACCAAACTCCTCAACAGCGATGATGAATGGTTTGGAGGCACGGGAAACTTCAACAAAGAAGAGATACCCACCCAAGGTGAAGAATGGAATGGCAGGCCTTTTTTGTTAGATCTAGAACTACCTCCTTTAAGCATTTTAGTCCTAAAATGCCCTTAAAAGCGTCGTATTCCTAATTATTGCCCTCTTTGGTAGAAAACTTAACTGCTGAAACAGCGTTAGTATTACTTTTGCCGCCAATATTATAAAATTTTAATACGACCCGATGAAGTATTTACTATCTGCTTTTGTATATGTTTTTTTACCCTTTCTCACTTTTGCTCAACCACCAGGTGGATATAGAGGAGGCGCTCCTTCCATCACTGGTAAAATTGAAGGGGTGGTCTTTGATTCAACAGCCATGGCTCCAGTAGAATTTGCCACGGTGGTATTAGTGAATCAGCGGACCAAACAACAAGTTAATGGAACGATTACTGATCTAGACGGTTCCTTCAAACTTTTAGAAGTTGCCCTTGGAACTTACAGCCTAGAATTGTCTTTTTTAGGCTACGAATCCAAAACCATACCCAATATTACCCTGACCAAGGAAAAGCCAGATGTCAACTTAGAAAACATTTCTTTTTCTTCAGAAAGTCAGATGCTGGATG
>CALAZP010000195.1 GCA_937926355.1 uncultured Saprospirales bacterium | reverse complement strand
ATCATACCCATTTGCAATAGCTAATTGTTCATTATCATCTTCAATATCCTTTCCAATTTTTTTCGATTTTCTGAAATCAAAGGGGGTGTTTTCTACAGTAGCCATTTCTCCTGTTGGAATCAATCCCTGGTCAACTGGAAGATATCTATCGGCGTTCAAATAGAGTTCGTGATCTAAAATTTCTTTACTAAAGTCACCAGATAAATTGAAATAAGTATGTTGAGTGGGATTAATAATAGTAGGTTCATTGGTAGTGACTAGATAAGAAATTTCTAATTGATTGCGATTATTGAGTAGATAAACGACTCTGAAAGTAACTTCTCCAGGATATCCATCCGCTCCTTTTGGACTGATATATTCTAACCGAACGCCTCTATTTTCTCCTTGCTGAGCTGCCACACCAGACCACATCACTTTATCTAGACCCTTGAATCCACCGTGAAGATGATTTTCTCCATCATTAACGCTCAATTGTCTTTCAATTCCATCGAGGGTAAATTTTCCTTTTGCAATTCTATTCCCATATCTGCCAACAATCCCTCCAAAATAAGGTGATCGATTTTCGTAATCCTTAATTTCGTTAAATCCAAGAGCAATATTCTTAAACTCGCCATTACGATCAGGGGTATTGATTTCTTTAATAATCCCGCCATAGTCTAGTACAGCTATAGAAAAACCATTAATATTAGTCAATAAAAATTCATGTACAGGTGTGCCATCTGAAGTATATCCAACAATGTCCGTTTTAACCATACTCTGCGGGTATTTAGGAGTGAATGGATTATATGCATTTATATTTTTGGCGTCTTCTGCGCAGGAAGCTACCAAAAGACTAAGGAAGAATAAAAAAATAGTACGTGTTTTCATATTTATTCTATTATTTTGAACAAAAATAAAAACAATTCCAATCTAAGTTTTTGAAACCGTTACAATCCAGTATTAAAAATGAATAAAGTTCGAGTCAAGGCTCCTGGAAGGATTAATATTATAGGTGAGCACACGGATTATAATGATGGTTTTGTTTTACCTGCGGCAATTGATAAGTATATTGAATTTGAAATCCAAACCGATTCTTCCATACACTATTCTTCAATTACGGCTATAGATAAGGGAGAAAATTTAAAGTTTTTAGTACAAGATGAAGGGAATTTATATGGAGGATGGGGAAACTATATTCAAGGGGTAGTTCAGGTTTTGAAACAACTTAGACCTGGGCAAATAAAAAATTTTAAAGCCTCGTTTAAAGGCAATATACCCCAGGGAAGCGGTTTGAGTTCTTCCGCTGCATTGGAAATGAGTTTGGCTAAGGGCCTTAATTCTCTATTTAGTTTGCAACTGAATGATATGGAGTTGATCAAAGCAGCTCAAATAGCTGAGCATAAGTATGTAGGAACTCAATGTGGGATCATGGATCAATTTGCCTCTATGATGGGTAGAGCCAACCATTCCATATTATTAGATTGTAAAACCTTAGATTATGATTACATCCCTATGCAAATGAAGGATTATAAGTGGCTCATAATCAATTCCAATATTCATCATGAATTGGCCTCTTCAGCTTATAATCAAAGGCGGAATGAATGCCAAGAAGGCGTAGAAATCTTGCGTAAATACGAGGGTAATATCACCTCACTTAGGGATATTTCACCTGCTCTTTTGGCCTTCCATAAGCATTCTTTTCCACCAAACATTTTCAATAGATGCCTACATGTAGTCGAAGAAAACCAAAGAGTGCTTCAAGTGGTAGAGGCTATGGAACAGGGGAATATACAAACGATAGGTAAAAAAATTACTGCTTCACATACCAGTTTAAAAGATTTATATGAAGTGAGTTGCCCAGAGATTGATTTTTTAGTAGAAAACGTCCAACTGCTAGATGGGGTATTAGGGGCGCGAATGATGGGTGGAGGTTTCGGTGGTTGTACCTTAAACTTGTTACATCGTAGTTTCGATGAAGTTCAACTAAGTCCTTTATTAGAGACTTATCAAAATCAATTTGGAGTTACACCAGATATTTTACCTTTTACTATTGTAGATGGCGCTCATTTATTAGATTAAAATCTATTATAGGATTTCTAACCGGTAAAATATATTAAAATAAAAACAATGATTAGGACAATACCGACAGAAGCAGCAATATCCCAACCATTATAACTGTTTTTCGTTTTGTTTTTTTGATCTAGCGTCAAGGTTCCAAAGGTCAAGCCCTCCAGACTCATGATTGATTGTGGAGCTGTTATTAAGCTTATAGAAATTCCTATGGTTATGCAGATGGCAAACAATAGAATGCAAAAGTGTAAGAAATTCAAATCTGCCCAATAAAATAACCATCCATCTAAGTTTTCTTTATTGAGCTCCGCTATTAATCTGCTCATACCCAAGATAAATCCTCCTATTAAAGTAGCCATAGCTCCATTAGCATTCATTCTTTTCCAAGAAATACCAAGCAGGAAAACAGCTGTTATAGGAGGGGCGATATAAGACTGAACGCTTTGTAAATATTCATATAATACTCCTGAAATATTGGTCATCACTGGAATCCAAGCTATTCCTAATCCTACCACTATTAGGGTAGCTATCCTACCAATTTGAACTAAATTTTTCTCTGAGGCTTCCGGCCTGAGTTTTTTATAAATATCTACTGTAAATAGGGTAGAGCAAGAATTAAAGACTGAGGCAAGAGAACTCATCAAGGCAGCTAATAAGCCCGCAGCAACTAATCCTCTAACCCCTGGAGGCAGTAAATAAGCCATTAATACAGGAAGGGCCTGATCACTACTAGATAATTCAATTTTTCCCGTAAGGGACAATGCGTAAGCAATTATTCCGGGAATGAGGAAGATAAAAATGGGAAGGATTTTTAGAAAAGCACCAAAAATGGCACCTCTTCTTCCTATAGTTACATTTTTAGCAGCTAAGGTCCTTTGGACAATATATTGATCTGTACACCAATACCAAATCCCCACTATGGTTCCACCAAATAGTAATCCGGTCCACGGAAAATTAGGGTCGCTAGAAGGGCGCCACATATTAAAATGGTCACTGCCTGAAATGGATTTTAATGTCTCCCAACCTCCAACTTCTCCTAGGCCCAAAAAGGTAACTGCCATCGCTCCAGTAATTAAGATCACGGTCTGAAGGGCTTCTGTATAAATTACGGCGCGCATTCCTCCCAGAATAGTGTATATTCCTGTTAGAACAACTGTGATTAATGCACCTGTCCAAAAATCTATTCCTAGCAACGATTCAATAACCACTCCACCTGCGTAAACAGAAACGGAAACCTTAGTCAAAATATAACCCACCAAAGAAAAAATGGATAAAAACCATCGGGTTTTGGAATTAAACCGCTTTTCTAAAAACTCGGGCATGGTAAAGACCCCACTTCTTACGTAAAAGGGCAAGAATACCCACCCCAACAGAAGAACGATCCAGGCATGTAATTCGAAATGAGCCAAGGGCATGCCACTTTCTGCGCCGGTTCCAGCTAATCCCACAACATGTTCAGATCCAATATTGGAGGCAAAAATAGAAGCTCCAATCATAAACCATCCAACATTTCTTCCCGCCAAAAAGTAATCTTCTGTATTCTTTTGTTTCTGCAGAATAACAAATATGGCTATAGCAAAAAGTACCAAAAAGTACAGCCCAATTACCCACCAATCAGCTACAGAAAGCAAGCTCATTATAAATATTGATTGATAATATTTTCAAAAAATTCTTGTCGCCCACTTCGGGTAATAATAGTCGAATCTTGTGCAATATTATATAGGTCAACTAAGTTAAGTTTTCCATCTTCAAATAACTTTCCATCACTTGAATCGAACGAGGCGTATCTTTCTTTTCTCAAAGATTGATATGAGGAGTCTTGAAGGATTTTATCGGCAGTAATAAGCGCTCTAGCAAACGCATCAATTCCTCCTATATGAGCGTAGAATAAATCTTCTTTATCCGTACTATTTCTTCTCAATTTTGCATCAAAATTGATTCCCCCTCCTTGAAAACCACCAGCTTCCTGTATGACTAACATAGCCTCCACCAATTCGAATAAGTTAATAGGAAATTGATCGGTATCCCATCCGTTTTGATAATCGCCCCTATTGGCATCTATACTTC
>CALAZP010000194.1 GCA_937926355.1 uncultured Saprospirales bacterium | reverse complement strand
TGATCTTGCTCTTGATTTTGTTGGTTATTTTGCTCCTGATTTTCTTGTTGATCTTCCTGCTCTTGCTGTTGCTGCTGCTCTTGTTGCTGCAAATAATATTTGGCTAACGCATAATTGTGCTGAGCAGATTTATCTCCAGGATTAATTTTTAACGCCTCTTTATAAGAGGTTAAACTATTACCATAGTCTTGATTTTCAAAATAGGCGTTACCCAAATTATAATAAGCGTCTGCTTTTATTTTATCACTCTTAGCATCTTGAATAGCCGATTGATATTTTGAAATAGCCTCCTCAAATCTACTCTGCTGATAGATAGCATTACCCAAATTAAAATGGCCTTTTTCTGTTGGGGTTTTTCCTATTGCTTTTCTATAGGATTCTTCTGCTTCTGTATAATTTTGAGCTTCGTAGTTTTTATCACCATTTCTCAGTAAACTGTGGGAGCTTTGGGCTGAAACCAATGAAATCGCTCCAAACACCCCAAAAATTGATATTTTAATTTGAAGTTTCATAATCATCTGAATTTGAAAACAAATCTATAGTTACCTTTTTTGCCGACTTACCAGAAGGAAGTAGGAAATCTAACAATAGAAAAATCAAACTGAGCGCTGCAAAATATTGAAAATAACTTTCGTAATCTGTAAACTCAATTTGTTCGTATTCCTGCTGCTCTATATCAGACATGTCGTTAACAAGACTTCCAATAAAGTCTTCATTACCAGTTTGAATAAAATAACTTTCACCATTTCCTGCGTTGGCTAAATTAGATAGCATTTCTGGATTTAATCGGGTTAAAACTGGATTGCCTGAATTATCTCTTTTATAATCCATTCTTCCTCTAACAGCTACTGGTATGTATGTTCCATCTTGAGTACCTATTCCTATGGTGTATATTCTCAACCCTTTATCTGCAGCCCCTTCAGCATTTTCGATAGCACCATCTTCATGGTCCTCCCCATCCGTAACCATAATTAAAGCTCTACTTTTACTCGCTTTGGAATCAAAAGACTCTTCAGCTAAGGTAATGGCTTCGCCAAAAATAGTTCCCTGAGTGGGAAGAGCTGTAGGATTTAAAGTTCCTAAAGTTAAATCTAACGCATTGTAGTCCGTGGTTAAAGGTACCTGTAAATAGGCATGCCCAGCAAAAACTATAAGACCTATTCTATTCCCTTTTAAAGCGCCTACAAGTTCCGAAATTAATTTTTTGGCTCTTTCTAATCGATTTGGCAAAACATCCGCAGCCATCATACTTGTAGATAAATCTAAGGCAATAATTACATCAATACCTTTGCGCTCTGACATTTGCGTTTTAGTACCCCATTGCGGATTAGCAAGCGTAATAATTAGAAATATCGCTGCCACCATTTTGAAGACTGATTTGGTAATCCTTCTTTTGGTATGGTAATTTTTAAGCATAGCCCGAAGTAAAATAGGATTTCCAAATTTTTGTAGCCACAGATCTTTTCTCTTTGCCCAAATAATGCTAACCACCAATAAGACAGGGGGTAAAATCAATAAAAGCAATATTTCAGGATGATCAAATCTAAACATGACTACAAAATTATCCTACCTAAAAATACTCCAATAAATAATTCGAATACTAAACATACCATAGCACCAACTGCCCATGGAAAATAAGCTTCTTCAAATCTGCGAGTTACGGTAACTTCCATCTTGGTTTTTTCCAACTCATCTATCTGATTATAGATCGCCTCCAACCTCTCTAACGTAGTCGCACGGTAATAACTTCCACCGGTTAACTCGGCAATTTGTCTGAGTAAATCTTCATCAATTTCTACTCTTGCAAGTCCAAAAATGAACCGGCCATCACTTCTTCTACTCACAGGACTCATCGCATCGCCTTGTGTTCCAACTCCTATTGTGTAAACCTTAATTCCAAATTCTTTAGCTATTTCAGCTGCAGTAATTGGCTTGACATATCCCTCATTATTAACACCATCCGTCAATAAAATTACCACTTTACTCTTAGCTTCACTTTCCTTTAATCGATTAATAGCCGTGGCAAGTCCCATCCCTATAGCGGTTCCATCTCTTAGTTTACCACACTCCAACTCCAATAAAAACTTATTGACAATATTGTGATCACTGGTTAAAGGGCACATAGAAAATGCCTCTCCACTAAAAACAGTCAAACCAATTCTATCATAAGGTCGCTTATTGACAAAATCCACCGCCACCTTTTTACTAGCCTCCAATCGATCTGGTTTGAAATCTTGGGCTAACATACTACTGGATAAATCCATGGCCAAAACTATATCTATCCCCTCAGCATTAATTGATTCCTCTTTAAAAATATGTTGAGGCCTAGCTAAAACAATAATGGTAAGAGCCAATGTAAGCAATCTGATATACGGTCTGAGTTGATACAAAATAATTCTCCAAGTCCATTTTACAGGAATGTTAGTTAGACCAGTATATGAAAATCGAACCTCTTTATGCCTTGTTTTTTTGGTATAGAGCAGCCACAGTAACGGAATGAATACCAATAAAAAAAGCCAATTAGGTTGATTGAATACTATATTATTCATTGCTCTTCTACTGCGTTTTCTTCAGATTCAATTAATTTTTTTTCCTCCTCATGTAAATTTATAATGTCGATAATTCTTTTAACCTGGTTATAAAAGTCTGAGTGAAAAACCCCATCAGCCTGCAGTTTCGCAAATTTTATTAACTCTGCTTTATCCATATTTTTGAAAAAAGACTGGATAACTTCTGGAGTTAATCCTATTAATTGTATGATTTCCTTAACCTCTTTTAATGTTGATTCTAAGGCAGGTCTGTTATAGGTATCTTCTAAATAACGTCTAAAAATAAAACTCAACTCAAAATGAAACTCTTTAATCGTACCATCAGATAAATACTTATTTGGGTCAAGGGCTTCCAAACTTTGAATGGCTATTTCATAGGGCGTTCTAGGATCAATTTTTTCCTGTGGACCCAATTCTCTTTTGATTCTCCTTTTCTTAAAGAATATTATTAACCCTACTAGCAGTGCGATTAATAGAGCACCTGCTAAATAAGGCAAGAAATCTTCTATCCCTAATGGTTCTTTGATAATTTCTCTAATTGGCATAAGAGCGGCCTCCTCGGATTCCAAGGGCAAGAGCGCAACCTCAAAAGCAGGAGAAGTGCTGAAAAAAGTATCCAGGTTATCTCCGCTTTTTATGACAACAGGAATTGGAGGAATATAATGATACCCCGAATCAAATGAAGTGAAGGTTAATTCTTTTTCAAATAAATTCCCCTCGTTAGTCTTAAGCTCTTCAAAATCCTTTTCATCTAAAATTTCAATAAAATCTGCTTTCTTAAGCTCGGAAAGATCCACTTGAACGATAGAAGCTTCTTGAGGATAGTCTACTTTTACCGTTAGGTGTAATCGATCACCAGTTATTATAGATGTACTGTCTAATATAGCTGTAACCTTTACTTGACCCAACGAAACAAAAGGAACCAATAATACCAAAAACCCAATCCACCTCATCATGCCGTTCTTTTTTGAAAAAAGTTTATCAAAACCTTAATATAATCCCCATTTGTTGGAATAGTTACCAAATCCGCTCTGGTGGTTCGAAATGAATTTTCCAAATAATTTAATTCATCCCTCCTGAACTGTGAAAAATGTTTTCTGTAAACGGTTGTATTGGTATCGATTAATACCTCCTTGCCTGTTTCCAAATCTACCGCAGGGACCAAGCCCAAACCAGGTAATATCATTTCCATTTCATCGAATATTCTAATGCCAACCACGTCGTGTTTGCGGGAAGCTACTCTTAATGGTTGTAAATAATTGGCATCTTGAAAATCAGATAATAAAAAACAGATACTCCTTTTTTTGATGGCGTTGGTAAAGTACTGCAAAGCCAAAGATAAATTAGTACCCTTCCCTTTCGGCGAGATATTCAATAATTCTCTGATGATGAATAGGATATGTTGCTTTCCCTTTTTAGGCGGAATAAACTGTTCAATTTGATCCGTAAAAATAAGGGCACCTACTTTATCATTGTTGTTGATAGCCGAAAAAGCCAAAAGTGCGGAAATCTCCAACATAATATCTCTTTTGATCGCATGCTGGGTACCAAAAAAAGATGAACCGCTTAAGTCAATCAATAACATTACCGTCAATTCCCGCTCTTCTTCAAAAATCTTTACATGAGGTGCTCCCGTTCTAGCAGTTACATTCCAATCGATATTTCTTACATCATCTCCATATTGATATTCTCTAACCTCACTAAAAGACATACCCTTTCCTTTGAATGCACTGTGGTATTCCCCAGAAAAAATCTGCTTGCTCAATCCCCTAGTCTTGATTTCAATTCTCCTAACCTTTTTCAGCAATTCTTTGGTATCCATCTGGTCTTCGATTGTCGGCCAACTATTTAAGGAACTTCAACCGCATCAATAATTTTAGTTATGATGTCTTCCTGAGTAATATTCTCTGCTTCTGCTTCATAAGTCAATCCAATTCTATGACGCAGAACATCAGGTGCGACATTTCTAATATCTTCAGGTATTACAAATCCACGTCTATTTAGGAATGCATTAGCTTTTGCAGCTTGGGCAATACTTATACTGGCTCTAGGTGAGCCACCAAAGTTAATGAGGGGTTCTAATTCTCCTAGGCCATAATCTTTAGGAATTCTAGATGCAAAGACTAAATCCAATAGATATTGTTCTATTTTTTCATCCATATAAATTTTCTTAACCGATTTTCTCGCATTTAGAATTTCATCCATTGACACCACCTCTTTTACGCTATTTCCATCCAAATCGGATAAGTTTCTTCTAATAATCAATCTTTCATCCTCAATCTTCGGATAATCAATTTTGACCTTAAGCATGAATCTATCTACCTGGGCTTCTGGGAGTGGGTAAGTTCCTTCTTGGTCAACAGGATTTTGAGTAGCCAAAACCAAAAAGGGTTCAGATAACTTAAAAGTTTGATTTCCTACGGTTACCTGCCTTTCTTGCATAGCTTCCAATAATGCACTCTGTACTTTAGCAGGTGCCCGGTTGATCTCATCTGCAAGTACGAAATTGGCAAAAATTGGACCTTTATGTGGTTCAAACTTGTTTTCCTTTTGGTTGTAAATCATGGTTCCCACAATATCTGCAGGTAATAAATCTGGAGTAAACTGAATTCTACTAAAATTACCGTTTACCGCCGATGCTAAGGTTTTAATAGCTAAGGTCTTGGCCAGACCAGGCATCCCTTCTAACAATATATGGCCACTCGACAACAAGCCTATCATTAATCTCTCGAGCATATTGCTTTGACCAACAATCACCTTTTCAGTTTCCCCCTTGATTTTTTCCACAAATGCGCTGTCCAAGTAGATTTGTTGGTTCAGTGCCTCAATGTTTACCGTCTCCATAATTTAGGTTGGTTTTTTTTACAATGTCAAAAACGTAATCCAACAGTTGTGGTTTAATTTTTAACTATTTTTTAACGATTGGTTGTACTCTCGTTGTCTGCTATTTTTTAATGAGTCAAAAAGTGGGCGTACCTTTTCGTAGGCTTCCTTTACTTTTACTTCTTGTCTTTTAGGTTTATCAGGAACATAGGGTACTGTTGCATTGATTTTAATCCTTCTAACCTCGTCTAACATCATTGAATCCGCTAGTATAGTTGCCCTTTCTAATACCTGTTTTTGGCAAACTTCCTCTCTAACTCGAATAAAATTTTCCACTCGGTTTTCTACATCCTCCTTGATCATTTTTTGAATCATTAGGTCTTTAGCCCTGGTATCATTACATGACCAAATAACTATCGAAACGAGCAGAATGCTTATAATCGTTTTCATTTACTTTATTCTCTCCCTCAGTTTTTTTTCTTCTTCCTTTCTCACCTTTAATATAGAATCTAATGCAACTTGGACATTGGCATCAAAATTAACCATACAAATGCTATCTAAACTATCTCTCAAACCTTTAATAGCAATAAGATATAAGGT
>CALAZP010000193.1 GCA_937926355.1 uncultured Saprospirales bacterium | reverse complement strand
GAATTAATTGTAGTGCAGTCCACCCTCCAGGCCGATATGGAGTTTTCCATTTTTCAAGAGTCCAATCAAAAGTTAATTCCCGAAGATGATGAGGTAATTTAGACAACGATTCAATCCAAGAAGATCTCAAACCTTGATGATCCTCTTGTTTAGGCATTTGAAAACGCCCTATGGGAAATTTCATTTTCTCTAATGCTTCATTATCCATAAATTAAATTTTTCCGGTGTAATTAAAAGGAGAAATTTTCAAAAGGGTTTCTTTAATTGCCAGCTGGATAGGTAGTGTATCTATCCAAGCAGAAAAATCCTCCTTAGTGAGTTTATTTTTGCCTCTAGTTAAATCTTTTAGCAATTCATAAGGTTTTTCAAATCCCTCTCTTCTTAGAATATTTTGTATTCCTTCTGCAATCACTGCCCAGTTGTCATCTAAATCCTTGTCAATGGCTTCACGATTTAAAATTAATTTATCTAGCCCCTTTAAAATAGATGCAAATGCAATCAAATCATGAGCTAATGGAACACCAATATTTCGGAGAACTGTACTATCGGTTAGGTCTCTTTGTAGCCGGGAAATGGGAAGTTTTTGAGATAAATGGGATAAGAGTGCGTTGGCTAAACCTAAATTGCCCTCAGCATTTTCAAAGTCAATAGGATTTACCTTATGTGGCATGGCGGAGGAACCAACTTCCCCAGTTTTTATTTTTTGTTTGAAGTAATCCATTGAAATATACGTCCATATATCTCTACAAAAATCAATTAAAATGGTATTGATTCTTTTTAAAGCGTCTAATTGAGCGGCTAGAAAGTCGTAATGTTCTATTTGTGTGGTGGGATATGACCTTACCAATCCCAATCTATTTTTCAAAAACTGTGCGGCAAAATGGTGCCACTCTATCTGAGGAAAAGTAAGATAATGAGCATTCATATTCCCTGTTGCTCCTCCAAATTTTCCTGCATGTGGAATCGAAACTAGCGTTTGCAATTGATTTTTCAAGCGCTCTGAAAAAACCCTAAATTCTTTTCCTAAAAAAGTTGGAGAAGCAGGTTGACCATGGGTTTTAGCCAACATAGGAACGGATTCCCATAGCGAAGCTTTTTCTTCTATCGCATCAATCATCCCCTGTATTTTTGGAATGATTTCTTTCTGTAAAGCTTCTTTTAATGATAGTGGAACTGCGGTATTATTTATATCTTGAGAAGTAAGACCAAAGTGAATAAATTCTTTGAATCTATCGAGTTTTAGCACATCAAATTTTTCTTTAATCCAGTATTCTACAGCTTTGACATCATGATTGGTGATCTGCTCAATCTCTTTTATTTTTTCAGCGTCTTCCAAAGAAAAATGAAGATATAGATCAGCTACTTTCGGAAGGAGATCTTTTGGAAAATCCTGAAATGGACTTAACTCTAACTCCACTAATTCCAAAAAGTAGCTGATTTCAATTCTAACTCGATATTTTATTAAAGCATACTCCGAAAAGTAATTTTGCAGATTATGAGTCTTTCCATGATATCTGCCATCAATCGGAGAAATTGCTGTTAAACTCATTTTTAATTATTCAGGAGCTTTATCTACAACTGGTTTTTGGTTTCTATTGGCTAATTCCCAAGCAGTTGCAAATACTAATTTTGCCCGTGCTTCTAAAAGGTCGTATTGAATCTTATCCGGAGTATCTGTTGGTTGATGATAATCTTCATGTGTTCCATTAAAATAAAAAATTACCGGAATATTATTCTTAGCAAAATTATAATGGTCTGATCTATAGTAAAACCTTTGTGGATCGTCTTTAGAATTGTATTTATAATCCATGGTTAAACCCTTAGCAAAAGTGGAAGATACTTTTTCATGAATTTGATGTAAATCTGTCGATAGCATATTGGATCCTATAATGTATACATAGGGATCTTTAGCTTCTCTTTCGGGATCTATCCTACCAATCATATCTATATTCAAGTTTGTAATAGTAGATTCCAAAGGAAAAATGGGGTGATCTGCATAATAAGCTGAACCAAATAAACCCTTTTCTTCACCAGTTACTGTCATAAATAGAATACTTCTCCTTGGTCCACTTCCTGCTGCTTTAGCTTTGGCAAAAGCTTCAGCAATTTCAAGAACACCTACTGTTCCAGATCCATCGTCATCTGCACCATTATGGATTTCTCCATTAATGATTCCTACGTGATCGTAATGTGAGGTGATCACTAAAACTTCTTCTTTTAAATCTCCTCCTTCCATAAAACCTAATACATTTTCTGAATAGGCCTTTCTCTCTTCTAGTTCTGCTGAAATTTTTACAGGAACGGGGGCAAAACTATTAGCAGGAGAAATTCCCTTTTTAGTTTTCTTTTCTA
>CALAZP010000192.1 GCA_937926355.1 uncultured Saprospirales bacterium | reverse complement strand
GTCCTTTATACCCGTCTTTGAGAAAACAACGAATCTGTGGAAAGCCAATTTCCCGAAGCAACTGGGTCGTTTTTTGAAATAAACCCTCCTGTCTTTCAATAGTATATACACGAGCTCCTAAAGAAGCCAAAACTGCAGCTTGATAACCAGAACCAGTTCCTACTTCGAGCACCTTCATGCGCCTGCTGAGTTTTAGAAGGCTAGTTTGAAAGGCCACCGTGTAAGGTTGGGATATGGTTTGTTCATATCCAATGGAGAAGGCCTTATTCTCATAGGCCCATTCATCAAAAGCTTCATCTAAAAAAAAATGTCGAGGTAATTTTTCCATGACCTGCAAGATAGCCTCATCTTGAAAGCCCATGGCCCTGATGGCTTCGACCATTTTTTTTCTCATTCCTTTATGTCGATAGGTATCTCTCAAGACAAATCCTAAATTTTGTTTTTGCAATTTACTATTTTTAGCAAAAGAATAGGTTAACCAAGAAATGAGTATTAACCTCCTCGATTTCTTAATAATAAAATCAAATGAAACAAATAAAATTTGGAACAGACGGATGGCGCGCAATCATCGCAGATGATTATACTTTAGAAAACCTGCGCAGAGTAGCAGAAGGAACTGCCTTATGGATGAAAAATCAAGGTTTTTCAAAAGTCTTAATAGGATACGATACTCGTTTTGGGGGAAAATTATTTGCGGAAACTACTGCTTGTTCTATAGGTGCTTTCGGTATTCAAGTGGTATTGTGTAGCGATTACGTGAGTACGCCTATGGTATCTTTAGGAGTTGTTAAATTAAAGGCAGATCTAGGGGTGGTCATTACAGCCAGCCATAATCCACCTTCTTATAACGGGTACAAACTAAAATCTAATTTAGGAGGCCCCTTGGTTCAACGTTACGTTGACGAGGTTGAAGCGCTGATTCCTGAGGTCATTACCCATCAACCAGTAACTTTAGAGGAGCTAAAAAATAAAGGGCTGCTGGAATACCAGGATTTAGAACAAATTTATATCGATCATGTCAAAGCCAATTTTGATTTGGATTTGATCAAAAACTCTGGGATTAAAGTGGCTTATGATGCTATGTATGGGGCGGGTCAGCGGGCTTTTCAAACCTTATTGCCAGATGCAGTGACGCTTCACTGTGAAAATAATCCTTCGTTTTATGGTCAAGCGCCAGAACCTATAGAGCGAAATTTGACTGAAATTGCTGAATTGATTAAGAAACACGGGGATATTGGATTGGGAATCGCTAATGATGGAGACGCAGATAGGGTAGGATTATTTGATTCAGCGGGTAATTTTGTTGACTCTCACCGTATTTTGTTATTGCTCCTTTTGTATCTATTTAAGTATAAAAAGCAAACTGGTAAAGTGATTTTCACATTTTCCGTTACGGATAAAATGGCCAAGTTAGCTCGACATTTTGGCTTGGATTTTGAAATTACAAAGATTGGTTTCAAGTATATCGCAGATATTATGTCAAAGGAGGATGTGTTGGTAGGAGGAGAAGAAAGCGGCGGATTGGCGGTAAAAGGGCATATCCCAGAAAGAGATGGTATTTGGATTGGATTGATGATTTTAGAATTCATGGCATTCACCAAAAAATCTGTAGGTGAATTGGTTGAAGAAGTTTACGATATCGTAGGTGGTTTTGCTTTTGATCGAAATGACTTGCATCTATCTGAGGAGAAAAAACAATCCATTATTCAGGCTTGTGAGAGTGAATCTTTTCAAAAATTCGGTTCGCATGATATTGTGGGCTTACAAAAATTAGATGGATTCAAATTTGATTTGGGTGCCGACCAATGGGTCATGATACGTCCTTCTGGTACTGAACCCGTATTGCGTGTGTATTGCCAGGGTGCCGATAGAGCTGCGGTTGAAGACATATTAGCACAAGTTAAAGAGACGATTTTGGCTTGACGCAATTTAGTCTCTGAGTCCGACTACCCTTTTGGTTGTTTGAACCAAACCTTCTGGGTGTACTAATTGTGCCAGAAGAATATAAATCCCTGAGTAGAGTGATCTTCCTAGATCGTCGGTACCCGTCCATTTCACCCAACCATTGGATTGGACTTGTAACTGATTGATAGGTGTTGCCAGATGCCTTCCTGCCATATCGAATACATAGATGGTAAGGATGCAGCCCGGTAAAGGCGCTCGATAATAAATTAATAATATTTCACCTTGTTGGATGACCTTTTGATTTAAAACCAACCAATCTTTTGTTTCGCCGGGTTCTATATCTGCAGAGTGGCTGTTAGGCAAACCAGGGGTAGCATACCCAGCAGATGCTGCCGCAGAATGCCAGTTTGCCGGTTCTTGGGAGGGCCCTTCCAAAGAAATCCGCTCGAGAGTCACTCCTTCTGAATCTTCCAAAAGCGGATGGTGCCAATTGGGATCATAGTTTAAAGCATCAACAATCATTTCGTTGGTTTGCAACTGTAGCGTTTCGCCCGACTGAAGAAAGGCAGCATATGGAACCTCAATGATTTGAGCGGATTCCAGCCAGGGGTAGCTTTCTTTTAATAAATAAGGATCTTTGGTCAAAACGTAATATTGATGTGGGGGCATCCACCTTTGAGGTAGGACATATTGCCTATTAGATTCCGGTTTGACCAACTGCAGATATCCCAACTCTAGAATTTGATTGGAGCGATTATAGACTTCCAAAAAGGTTGTTTGATTCGGGTAAGGATCAAACATAATTTCGGAAATGACCAAATCGAGATAGGATGGTTTTTTGCCGAAGGCGAAATGAACGATTGTATCTTGAAGGGAGTTATTGCTGCAATCCATTACCCCACTTAACCCTAAAGAAAGGGGTATTCCGGTAGGTAATCCTTCGGAAAAATGGATAAAAATTTGGTCGGAAAGGTTAGAAAATTCAATGGCAGCAATGGGCCAAGTGGTTTGGGTTTCCTCTAACCAAACTTGAGCGGTATCGATGGCATTGATCCTTTCGTCAAATTTTAATGCTAACGTCAAACTATCGAGAAGGGAAAGGTTCACAAGAATGGGTGGAGCTCGGTCTATAAGAGTAGGAGAAATGGGATTCTCATTTCCGGGTGATCCACCGCGTTCAGTGGGGTGGGCCATCCAACTTTGAGGACAATCTGAAGGAAGATAAGGCGCTATTTTTTCGATAGAAAAACCACCTTCTTTTTTGTCAGAATCTCGGTACCACTCTTCGGAATAAGTAAAGTAATCGAGCCATTCTTCTTGGATATTCATCAATTGAATATGCTGTCCAGCGTTAGTTAATCTGGGCCATTTAGGTAGCGCTAAAATTGAAATAGTAGAATCAAAAAGATCGGTAATTTGAGGACCAACCAACAACAAATACTGTTGAGGAGGTAATCGATACGCTGGCAAAGAGCTTCTGGAGTTGCCCACCTGGATTAGGGTTCCTTCAAGGGATAGGGTATCAAAACTAGCATTAAAGATTTCGATATATTCTTCTTCAGGCAAAAATCCAGCAGATGGAATAGGATCTACCATAATCTCGGTAATGAAAAGCTGTCCTTTTTGGGGGATATTGATGTGTCCTTGTGGAAAAGAGGGGAGTGGGCAACTCGAAAAACATATAAAAAAAATAACGTATTTCATCATCCATGTAGGGCTAATTAAGGTATCTTTGCGCTCGCTGACACGGATATGAGTAGTAATTTGTAATTTACATAAATTTCATAAAAAATGAAAGTTGCAATTGTAGGGGTTACTGGATTGGTTGGAAATGTGATGCTCAAAGTACTAGAAGAGCGAGATTTTCCAATCTCGAATTTAATTCCAGTAGCTTCTAAAAATTCTGTTGGGAAGGTCATTACCTTTAAGGATAAAGAATACGAAGTAGTTAGTGCAGAACAAGCCATTGCTTCCCAACCGGATATTGCTTTATTTTCTGCAGGTGGCGAAACCTCTAAAATCCTCGCTCCTCGGTTTGCCACAGCCGGTACCACGGTAATCGATAATTCATCTGCTTGGCGCATGGACCCAGATAAAAAATTGGTGGTGCCAGAAATTAATGCAAAATATTTGACCAAGGAGGATAGAATCATTGCCAATCCCAACTGTTCTACCATACAGCTGGTCATGGCCTTAGCTCCATTGCACGAGAAATTTGGGATTAAAAGATTGGTGATTTCAACCTATCAATCTTTTACAGGAACTGGTATGATTGCGGTTAAGCAGTACAATTTAGAGCGAAAGGGATTTACTCCAAAGGAGGATGAAATGGCTTATCGCCATCCTATTTTTGAAAATTGTATCCCACATTGCGATGTTTTTATGGAGAACGGGTACACCAAAGAAGAAATGAAACTCGTTAATGAAACAAGAAAAATTCTGAATGCGCCTCAAATTGCTATTACGGCAACAGCGGTTAGAGTTCCAGTTCAAGGTGGGCATTCAGAATCTGTTAATATTGAATTGGAGCAATCATTTGACCTTAATGAGGTTAGAGCTCTACTGAATGATACTCCTGGGGTAATAATAAAGGATGATTTAGATCATGCAAATTATCCCATGCCTTTTTATTCAAAGGATAGAGATGAGGTTTTCGTAGGTAGAATTCGAAAGGATGAATCGATAGAAAACGGTTTGAATATGTGGGTAGTAGCTGATAATCTGAGGAAGGGAGCTGCTACCAACGCAGTACAGATAGCAGAATATCTAGTAAAGGAGCAATTAGTTGGACGATAAACTATATAACCATGAAAAGCAAGATAGTCCTTTGGGGAAAGAATGATCAGGGAGAAAAAGTCTTATTTGCCCTCGAACTTCAGGAAGATATCAACAAAGTCACCACTTACTGGTTTGCCGACGAAAAGGTTACAGAAGAATTCCATCAGAAGATTATGGATGAGTGGAGAGGTGGAATATCAGTAGATTTTCCAGAGGGGTTCGGACAAGCGGAATTTGAGTTATCGGTTACGGGTTCATTATTGCCTGAAGGATGTACCGCTGATAAGGAGGAATTGCTTAAAAGATGGCAATCAGAAAGTAATTTTGTAGTGTTGTCCAAGAAGTTAAACGAGGCTTATCACAGTGAATTAGAAGAAATTAAGGAACGAGTGGAACGGTTAGAAAAATTTGAAAATGGGGTATGGGAAGAATTAAAGGGTTTTTGGAGCAAAGTACAAAAGCAGGTAGAAGATAAAAATTTATTGAGGGAGCAAGCTAATGGATTGAAAACCAAAACCAATGAATTGTTTGCCACCCTTAAAGAGTTGAGGGTAAAGATGGATGAGGCATTTAAGTCCAATTCTGTCCAATTAAAGCAAGAGTTTACGGACTTGTTAAACAAGATGCAGTTAGAGATGGAGGAAGGCAAGAGACTCAAAGCTTTATTTGAGGAGCTTAAAAACCTTCAGCGTAAGATAAAAGAAGCGGCCTTAACTCGGGAGCACCGTGGTAAAGTTTGGGAACAGTTAGACAGCTTGTTTAAGGTAGTCAAAGAAAAGCGCTTTGGGAGTGAAAAGGAGCAAGAGGGGTCCGCTATGGAACGTTTGCAAAGACGATATAAAGGTTTGCTAGAGGCACTTAATAGGATGCAGCAATCTATCGAGCGAGACAAACAAGAGTTGAGTTTTCAAAATAAGAAAGCCTCATTTTCCGAAGGCCAATTGGAAGCGCAGCTAAGGCAGGCGAAGGTGGTGATGGTTGAGGGGCGAATAAGTTCTAAGATGGAGAAGCTCTCAGATATGAACAAGACCAAGGCTGATTTGGAAAGAAGGATAAAAAAGGAGGAAGAGAAGGCGGCGAGGGTTGCCGAACAGGAGAAAATAGAAGAAGTAAAGAAGGAAGTAGAGCTTAAGATGGCAGAAAAGGTTGGGGAGACTACTCTGGCGGTAGATGAACAAACGGCAGAAAAACTCGAAGAGGCGGCTAAGGCTATGAAGCAGAGCAAGCAAAAATCAATACGAAAAAAAGTAGAAGAAGTGGCTGATAAGGTGGAGGATTTAGTAGAAGATGTAGCAGAGGAAGCTGAAGATTTTTTGGAAGATTTAGTAGCTAGTGCTAAAGCTATAGCGGAGATTGTGGAGGAAAAGGTAGAGCAAACAATTGATCAAATTAAAAACAAGTAACGAAAGGGGATGCAACTGAGCGAACAGGAAATTGTAAGAAGAGAAAATTTACAAAAGATAAAAAACCTGGGAATTAATCCATTTCCAGAGGAAGAATTCCAAGTCAGTGCTCATGCTGAAGAGGTCGTTGAGGGATTCAACGAAGAAGATGGAAATTTTCAAAATGTCAAATTAGCGGGTAGGGTGATGATGACTCGGGTGATGGGTAAGGCTTCTTTTGGAGAATTACAAGATGCATCGGGTAGAATCCAGTTTTATGTAACCCGAGATGAGATTTGTCCAGATGAAAACAAAGATTTGTACAATCAATTGTTTAAGAAGTATTTGGATATAGGGGATTATATAGGAATTGAAGGATTTGCATTTAAAACGCAAACGGGTCAGACGACTATTCACGTAAAGAAATTTACTTTTTTAAGTAAATCACTACGGCCCTTACCTATTGTAAAAACAAGGAAAAATGAGGAAACTGGCGAGGTAGAAGTTTATGATGCTTTCACTGATCCAGAGCAGCGTTTTCGCCAGCGTTATGTTGATTTAACGGTCAATCCTTCGGTTAAGGATATTTTTTTGAAGCGGGCGAAGTTGATTGCTACTATGCGATCTTTTTTTGATTCTCATGGATGGCTTGAAGTGGAAACCCCCATTTTGCAATCGGTCCATGGTGGTGCTGCGGCCAGACCTTTTGATACCCACCATAATACGTTAGACATACCCTTATATCTGAGGATAGCTAATGAATTGTATCTGAAGCGACTGGTTATAGGAGGTTTTGATGGTGTATATGAGATTGGAAAGATGTTTCGTAACGAAGGAATGGATAGAACTCATAACCCGGAGTTTACCTCCATGGAAATATATGTTGCCTACAAGGACTACAACTGGATGATGGGAATGGTAGAAGCATTGATTGAAAAGATTGCAATAGAGGTAACTGGTGGTACTATTGTGAGGTACGAGGAAAACGAAATTAATTTTGCAGGTCCCTATAGGAGGTTAGCCATGATTGAGGCCATTAAAGAGTATACAGGTACAGATATTAGTCAAATGGATGAGGCGGGTTTGCGAGCATTCTGTAAGGAATTACATATCGGCGTGGATGATTCTATGGGAAAAGGTAAATTAATAGATGAAATATTTGGAGCTAAAGTAGAGGAACAATTAATTCAGCCCACCTATATTATAGATTATCCTATTGAAATGACCCCTTTAGCTAAGAAACATAGAACAGAGGAGGGATTGGTAGAACGATTTGAATTATTTGTCAATGGGAAGGAAATTGCAAATGCTTATACCGAGCTGAATGATCCGATTGATCAGCGGGAGCGATTTGAATCTCAATTACAATTAGCAGAAAGGGGGGATGATGAGGCTATGGCATTAGATGAGGATTTTCTGCGTGCTATGGAATATGGGATGCCTCCCATGTCTGGTTTGGGAATTGGAATTGACCGTTTAACCATGTTGATGACTAATCAACACTCCATTCAGGAGGTTTTATTTTTTCCTCAAATGCGTCCTTTAAAGAATCAAAATCATGTGGAGGAAAATTAGTGGGTGGTTAGAAAGTCTATTTCAGCAAGACTTTTTTTCCTCTTCAACTTTTTATGCCCTGCTTATTTTCTTTGCTACCATACTATTAGGATGGGGATTTCGGCGTTTTTTTAGTCGATTCATTTTGAATTCGACGATGATAATGAAAAATGACCCGACTAATTATTTGTTTCTCAAGCATGCTATTTCTGGGTTAATTTATGTTATTGGTTTCAGTTTAGCGTTTTACGAAATAGAATATTTCCGTAATATTTCCAAATCATTGTTAGCGGGTGCCGGGATTTTAGCAGTGGCAGTAGGTTTTGCTTCTCAGCATGCGTTGAGTAATGTGGTTAGTGGGATATTCTTAATTATTTTCAAGCCCTATAGGATTAACGACCGAGTGGTCATCCGGGAGAATTTATCTGGGATTGTTCAAGATATTACTTTAAGGCATACGGTGATTAAAGATTTTCAGAACCGGAGGATTGTCATTCCCAATTCAGTGATTAGTGAGGAGGTTGTGATTAACTCCGATTTGGAGGATGAAAAAGTTTGCCGCTTCATCGAGCTCAACATTCGTTATCAAGACAATTTGGAATTGGCTAAGTCCATCATGCAAAAGGCTGCGGAATCTCACCCCCTTCATTTGGATAATCGAAGTGAGGAGGAGATAGCAGAAGGCAGGCCTATGGTTTTAGTTAGGACTATCGAGTTGAATGATATTGGAGTCAGGTTAAGGGCTTACGTCTGGGCGGCTACTCAACAGGATGGGTTTATCTTACAATGCGATGTGTTGGAAGTAATAAAAAAAGAATTTGATCAACACGGAATTGTCATTCCGACACCCTATTTATTACCAAAGGTGTAATGCTTACGGGCATTCAATCTGTTCTTTTACCGCAGGTGTAAGACTTTATATCTTATTCTCTATAATCCCCACGAATTACATGAAGTTCTATTTACCAATAGGTCTTTTTACTGCAGGTGTAGCACTTAGTTTTCTATTCCTCAGCTTGTTTGGATGTGTTGTGAAGAGAATCTAAAAGGTTCTTTTACCGTAGGTGTATAGATAAAATGCTAAAGTATAAGGCGGATTATACCATCCGAGCAATAACTGTTTGATTGCCTTTAACCATTTGATCAATCTCTACTGCTATTTGTGCATTGGTTGGCAGAAAAATATCCACTCGCGATCCAAATTTAATGAAACCCATATCTGTTCCTTGAACAACAGATTGACCGACTTTGGCATAATTGATGATTCTTCTGGCTACAGCGCCCGCAATTTGTCTAACCAGAAGGGTTACTCGCTTACCTTTTATGACCGTTGAGGTTCTTTCATTTTCAAGAGAGGACTTTGGCGACATAGCTACCAAATAGAGCCCTTCGTGGTATTGGTAATATTCAATGGTTCCATCGATTGGGTATCTATTTACGTGAACATTGAGGGGAGACATAAAAATCGAAATTTGAATCCTTTTGTCATTAAAGTATTCGTTTTCCTCTGTTTCTTCTATCACCACGATTTTTCCGTCAGCGGGAGCGTAAATCAATTCATCACTAGCCAGGGGTATGTTTCGAGATGGATTTCTAAAAAATTGCAAAAAAAGGAGGTAGAAGATGGCCAAGCCACCTGTTAGATAGGGTGCGAATGTGGGGATGAAGAGAAATAGTAGGATGGAAAAAATTCCAAAAATGATTAAGGTGTTGAGTAAGAATTTTCTTCCTTCTTGATGAATGCCCATGATGAAAAATTAAAGTAAAGGATAAAGAATGGTCCAAATGGTGGCAAATGGAAGAATGAGAATCATTGCGTCAAAACGATCTAAAAGTCCACCGTGTCCGGGCATAATATTGCCAGTGTCTTTGATTTGGTAGTGTCTTTTAAACATCGACTCTACTAAATCGCCTAAAGTGCCAAATACGGTGCAGATCAAAGCCATTCCCCACCAAAAAGGGGTAAAATAATTGGGTATTAAAAGTCCGATGATCCAAACTATTATTAAGGTTCCAATTAATCCACCAAAAGAACCTTCCAAAGTTTTATTGGGAGATACGGCTTTAAACAAAGGTTTTTTGCCAATTGCTGAGCCGATGAGGTACGCCAAACTGTCATTGCTCCAAGTTAGTAAAAGAATCCCGAGTAGTATGTGGGGCTGATATTCATACTCTTGAAGCAGCAAGACAGGAATACATGCAAATGAAAATCCTATATATATCCACCCAGCTGCGATATGTCCTGCCTTCCTTGTGGGTTGGTTCCCCTTGGATAAAAGAATTCCAATGAGAAACATAAAAAAAACAACTGGTATAAGAAAAAGAAAGTAACGCTCTTCCTTCAAGTGGGGGGTGGTTTGAAGCCAATGAATCCCGAATAAAGGAAAGACAGTCACGAGGCTAGAGGACCATGCTAAAGGTGGTGGGAACGATTCTAACCGGTACCATTCCCAAGCGGCACCTACAGTAATACACAGGTATAATAGGATAGTGGGATAATATCCTAGAAGCGGCACGCCAATCATTAATATTCCAAAAATCAGAGCCGAGACTATCCTAGTGGACATGGTTGGTTTTCTTTTTCCAAAAATAACCAAATAAAACCAGCAAAAGGAGAGAAATTATTCCTGGGAGTAGCATACTTTGTATATCTGGGACTTCTTGATTAATGGCTTGTTCTCCGAAAAAATAATACACCAAGACTTGTAATCCATTAAAAAACAAGTGAGTAGCGATGGGGACCCAAAGGTTTTGCGTTTGGTGGAAAACAAATCCCAGGATTCCCCCTAATAAGAAGCGAGCCAAAAAACCCTCAAATTGGAAATGGACTGCGCTAAACAAAAACGCAGTAAGCGTTATGGCAGCCCAGGCTGGAATATGCTGAGATAGTCTTTTTTGGATAAATCCTCTGAAAAGGACTTCTTCTCCAAAAGCAGGCAATACGGCTATAACTAAAATATTGGCAATTAACTCTTGGAGAGATTGCATTTGAAGGATACAAAAAAGCAATTGTTCGGTTTCCCGCTCCGCTTGAAAGGCCCAATCAGGCATCGGAATGGCTTGATTGATCCCGTATAAAAGCTGAGCTAAGGGAAAGGAAATGGAAATAAAAGCAATTCCTATTAATACATGACTGCCTTTTAATTTCTCTACCCATCCAATTTCGGTTATCCATTCTTTTTTATATAAAAAATAAGCTGCTGCCAGGGGAGCTAAGGAAAAAGTAAATAGGTGATTAAGAGAATTAATACCTCTGAGAAAAATTCTTTCTTCCAGACTACAGCTGGAATGGAAATCTAAAATATTGTGGAGATCTTTGTCTAACAATTCAGCCAAGAGTAGAACACTCAAATTGCCGAATAAGATTCCTATTAAAATCGATAGGAGCAGAATAAAGAAGGAAAAAAAAAGATTTTGCATGGCGTAAAAGTAAATTAGTTTTGCAAAATAAATTGAAAAAAGCCATGACTAGATTAAGTGTTAATCTTAATAAAGTTGCCTTAATAAGAAACGCTCGTGGTAGTAATATGCCCAATTTACTTCAAGTTGCTACTGACTGTGAGGATTTTGGTGCACAGGGAATAACGGTTCACCCCAGGCCGGATCAGCGTCATGTTAGGTATGATGACATACCTTTGTTACGGGAGGTTGTTAGAACAGAGTTCAATATTGAGGGTAACCCAACTGCTGAGTTTATCGACCTGGTCTTGCAGTATCCTCCCCATCAGGTGACGCTGGTTCCCGACGCTCCGGATGCCTTGACCTCTGATCATGGTTGGGATACGATTCAACACGCTGCTTTTTTGAAATCGACTATTCAACAATTTAAGGATAAGGGTATTCGGGTTAGTATTTTTTTAGATCCCCTTCGGGAAATGGTGGAAGCAGCAGTGGAGACGGGAACGGATAGAATAGAATTGTACACCGGTCCGTATGCTGATGGAATTAAAAAGAGGCAACCAGAGGTGGTCAAGCCTTTTGCTGAAGCAGCGGTATTAGCGGAATCACTAGGGATGGGAGTCAATGCGGGGCATGACTTGAATTTAGATAATTTAAGTTTTTTCATTAGCCAAGTTCCCCATATTATGGAGGTTTCTATCGGTCATGCGCTGATTTGTGACGCTTTGTATTACGGACTAAGTAATACTATTTCGATGTATTTGGAGCGCTTAAAATAACTTAAAGGCAGCAAATAAATGCTGCTAAACGTTAAGTTGAGAGTTAACATACATTTAACTAAAAATTTTTGCTTTACTTTTGTCTTTTAATTTTTTAAAAACTAAATAACCTATTATGAAAAAACTCTCTATGGTTTTTGCGATGATGTTGTTTGTTTTAGGAGCAACTTTCGCGCAAAGGTCTGTTACGGGAACGGTTACTGGTCAGGATGGAGAACCTCTGATTGGTGCTAGTGTTTTGCTAAAGGGTACAACAGTAGGTACCATTACTGACTTTGATGGTAATTACGCATTGGAGGTGCCTGAAGGTCCTCAAACGCTTGTAATTAGCTACACGGGTTTTACCACTTTAGAATTAGAGGCTTCCTCTGGAACGCTTGATGTAATCCTTCAAGAAGGGGTTACTTTAACTGAAGCTGTAGTTACGGCTCTAGGTATTGAGCGGGAAAAGAAATCTCTTGGTTATGCAGTTCAAGAAGTTGGCGGTGAAGCTTTAACCATGGTTAGAGACCAAAACGTTGTTTCTTCTTTAACTGGTAAAGTAGCTGGTGTTCAAGTAATTAGTGCATCGGGTGCTTCTATTGGTGGATCTGCTAAAATTAGAATTAGAGGAGCCAATGGCCTATATGGTGGCGAACCTTTATTCGTTGTAGATGGTACACCTATTAGTAATAGCAACTTCTCTGCAGGTTATAGAGGGGTTGATTATGGTAACCTAGCGTCTGACATCAATCCAGATGACATCGAAAATGTATCTGTATTGAAAGGTCCTGCGGCTACTGCTATCTATGGTAACAGAGGTGCTAATGGAGTAATCTTGATTACCACTAAAAAGGGTGGAAAGCGCAATGGAATAGGTATTACAGTTAATTCAAGTGTAACAGCTGAGAATGTGTATATACTTCCAGAATACCAGAATGAATATGCTGGTGGTTACACGCAGAGCTATATTTCAGCTGTTGACCCAGTCGATGGAAAAACTTACAATGTTTTGAATTATGCTGCGGATGAAAGCTGGGGACCAAGAATGGACGGTTCATTATATCGACCATGGTGGAGCTGGTTTGCCGGAGACGACTACGGTAAGCAGATTCCATTAGAAAGCAACCCTGATAACGTAAGAAATTTCTTTGAAACAGGAGTGACTTACAATAATAGCGTATCGCTTTCTGGAGGAAATGAAAACACCACTTTCAGATTGTCTTTCACCAATGTATCTCAGACAGGTGTTATTCCTAACTCTAAGTTGGGTAGAAACAACCTTTCTTTGAATGCTTCCACTAAATTAACAGACAAGTTAACTGCAAGCGCTAACATCAATGTAGCTAGAACAGATGCTTTAGGCCGTCCAACTTTTGGTTATAATGGTAATAACGCGGTATTGTCTTTCAACCAGTGGTTCCAAAGACAATTGGACATGGATAGACTTCGTGATTATAAAAATCCAGATGGTACTCTCCGTTCTTGGAATATCAGAAGTGCGACGAACTTGAGACCATTATATTGGGACAGCCCATTCTTTAGTGTATTTGAAAACTATCCTACCGATAGCAGAGATAGATATTATGGTAATATCTCTTTGAGCTATGAAATTGTGGAAGGTTTGACTGCAGCAGCTTTCTTTAGAAGAGACAGCTATTCTCAGCGAATTGAAACCAGAACAGCTTCTGGTGGATTGGATCAGGATGGCTATGCAGAAACTGTAATCAATGGTGTTGAAGACAATTATGAATTCATTGCTCAATACAATAAGAACTTTGGAGACTTTACTTTGGATGCCAACTTTGGTGCTAACATAAGAGTAAATGATTACAGAAGCAACAGTATGGCGACCGTTGGTGGATTAAATGCACCTAATTTATTCAATATCAAAGCTTCTATCGATAGACCAAGCGTAAGCAGCTTTATGTCTGAAAAAGTAGTTAGATCTCTTTATGGTGGCGCTACTTTAGGCTATAAGTCTTTTGCTTATTTAGGGTTCACAGTTAGAAACGACTGGTCTTCAGCGCTTCCAGTGAATAACAATTCTTATTTGTATCCATCTGTTACAGGTAGCTTTGTATTCTCTGAATTGATGAACAGCGGTGTACTTTCTTTTGGTAAGTTAAGAGCGTCTTTCGCACAGGTTGGTTCTGATATTGGAGCTTACAATACTAACTTTACTTATGGTGCTGGAACTCCTTTCGGAAATTTCCCATCTTTTGGATTGCCCAATACCTTGATCAATCAAGATTTAAAGCCAGCTCTTTCTTCTTCTTATGAAGGGGGTGTTGAATTGAAATTTTTCAATAACAAAATTGGAATTGATTTCACCGCTTACAGAACTGATGCTGCTGATCAAATTATCACTATTGCAGTTCCTGGTTCTTCTGGGTTTAGCTCTGCGATTATCAATGCAGGTAAGATTAGAAGTGAAGGAGTTGAATTAGCCTTAACTGCGACTGTGGTAGAGACTAGTGATTTGGCTTGGGATTTGACATTGAATGGAGCTAGAAACAACTCTCAGGTATTGGAATTGGCAGATGGTTTGACCAACCAAAGATTAGATGGCTGGGGATGGGGAGGATTATCCATCAATGCACCAGTAGATGGAGAATGGGGAACTTTCAGAGGTAGAGGATTTCAAATTTATGAGTGCAACGGTTGTGCTCAGGAAGGTCAGAAAATCATTAACGAAGCTGGAAGATATCAGTGGGAGAATAATAAAGAATTGGGTGGTGTACTTCCTGATTTGACTGGTGGTCTTCGTTCTATGTTTAGCTATAAAGGTTTGACCTTTGGCGCATTTTTAGAATTCCAAGTAGGTGGTCAATTCCACTCAGTAACGAGAATGTTTAACGCCTATTCTGGACTTGGTTTGGAAACTGTTGGAACGAATGACAAAGGCAATCCAATCAGAGACGAGGTTGCTGCTGGTGGTGGTGTCAAAGTTGAGGGTGTACTGGCAGACGGAACGCCACATACAGCTTATGTAGATGCTCAGACTTATTTCAGCAACAATTTATTCGCTCTGAATGAAAACTGGATTTACGATGCCAGCTATTTGAAGTTAAGAGAACTAAGTTTGGGGTATTCTATTCCTAAGCGTGTATTAGGTGATTTGCCAATTCAAAATGCATCTATTTCATTGATTGCGAGAAACCTTTGGTTGATTCATAGCAATGTAGATGGAATTGATCCTTCTGAAATTTCTCCTGGTTCTAATGGATATGTTTTCCAGGAAAACGGTATTCTACCAGGGGTTAGATCAATTGGTCTTAACTTGAAAGTTGGTTTCTAAATTTATTTTAGTTTGAGTAATCCTTTGTTATCTTAAGGTTGGCTCAAGCACAGTTTCAAAATAATTCAAAATGAAGAATATTTTTAAAGTTGGCGTTTTATCCGCAGCAATGCTCTCAGCAGTGGGATGTGGAGATTTCGGCGACATCAATATCGATCCCAATAATACCACGTCGGTAGCACCGGAAACACTTCTTACAAGTAGTTTAAGGTCAGTAGCTAGCGTGGTAGGTAGAGCAGATGAGTTGTTCTACACCCAAATGTTTTCTCAAACCCAGTATACAGATGGATCAAGATACGTTACGGTAAACTATGATTTTAACGGTTGGTATACTGGTCCTTTAGCTGATCTTAATCACATTATTGAGATCAACTCCAATGAGGAAACTAAATCTGATGCTTTAGTTAGTGGTTCTAATGAGAATCAAATTGCAGTAGCGAGAATTATGCGTGCCTATTTCTTTCATTTCATGACTGACAGATGGGGACCACTTCCTTATTCTCAGGCTCTTCAAGGAAGAACCAATTTGAAGCCCGCTTATGATGATCAAGAAACTATTTATTTAGACTTGATTAAGGAATTGAAGGAAGCGGTTGCTCAGATGGGTGGAGCAGGTGTCAAAGGAGACTTCATCTTAGGTGGTGACATGGCTCATTGGGCTAAATTTGCCAATTCTATCAGAGCAACTATTGCGATGAGAATGTCCAATGTCAATCCTTCTTTAGCTCAAACTGAGTTTGTCGATGCAGTTGGCGATGGCGT
>CALAZP010000191.1 GCA_937926355.1 uncultured Saprospirales bacterium | reverse complement strand
ACTGGCCATTATTAATTTCAGGTACGATGATTGTTTTAAAATTCGCCAATATTTCAGCTACCCCTTCGGGAAATGGGTTTAAGTACCTAAGGTGCAAGTGGCTGATAGCTAAACCTTTATCCATTAGCTCGGTAGTGGTGGAATCCAAAACCCCTAATGTGGACCCCCAACCTAGAAGAAGGACATCCCCTTTAGTTGCGCCTTTATTAATGGTCGCCTTCGGCAAAAACCGGGCAATGCGATCCACTTTAGCCTGGCGAATCTTAACCATATACTCATGGTTGGCCGGGTCATAAGAAACATTTCCCGTCAGGGCCTCCTTTTCTAATCCACCTACTCGATGTGCATATCCTTTCATCCCCGGTATCGCCCATGTTCTGGTGTGATTTTCATTTCGGCGTTAAGGTTGATAAGAGGCTTCCTCAGCAAGAGGTTCGGGTAAAATCCTTTCAATAGGGGGCAACTGAGTAACTTCAGGAACTTTCCATGGCTCAGCTCCATTAGCGATATACCCATCACTCAACATAATTACAGGGGTCATGTGTTCCACCGCAATTCTGCAAGCTTCATATACAGTATCAAAGCAATCTCCAGGCGAACTAGCTGCAATAACCGCAACTGGAGATTCGCCATTTCTACCATACAGGGCTTGTAATAAGTCAGCTTGTTCGGTTTTGGTAGGCAGTCCAGTAGAAGGCCCACCCCTTTGAACATTGATAACGACCAATGGGAGTTCCAGCATCAAGGCCAAACCTAGCGCCTCTCCTTTCAAGGCCATACCAGGACCCGATGTACCTGTAACTGCCAAATGACCTCCATAAGCTGCACCTATAGCAGATCCTATCCCAGCAATTTCATCTTCTGCTTGAAAGGTCTTTACTCCAAAATTTTTATGACGAGACAATAAATGCAAAATGTCAGATGCGGGAGTAATCGGATAAGATCCATAAAATAACGGAAGGTTGGCGCGTTTACTGGCAGCGATCAATCCCAGTACTAACGCCTCATTACCCATAATATTTCTGTATAAGCCAGCAGGCATTTCGGCAGGAGGAATGTCGTAAGTTACCGTAAAAGTCTCTGTGGTATCCCCATAGTTAAATCCAGCCTGTAATACCGCCAAATTAGCCTCTAATAAAAGGGGTTTGGTGGCAAATTTTTTCTTCAAACTATTTATCGTGGTAGTAGTGTCGCGGTTGAATCTCCAATATAAAAAACCTAAAACAAACATGTTTTTACATCGATCCTTTTCCTTTGTGCTTAAATCGATTCCATCTAAAGCCGTTCGGGTAAGTTTGGTAACCTGAATAGGAATTAATTCATAACTGGATTTTAACTCGTCATCCTCTTCCGGGATGGGTCTGTTGTATTGGGCTATTTTTAGATTTTTGGAATCAAATCCTTCTGTATTGACTATTAGAGTGCCTCCTTTTTTGAGTTTACCTAAATTTACTTTCAATGCTGCAGCATTCATGGCCACTAAAACATCATATCGGTCACCCGGAGTAAAAATCTCCCTACTGCCGAAATGGAGTTGAAAACCCGAAACCCCAGAAAGGGTACCCAAAGGTGCTCTGATTTCTGCAGGAAAATCTGGAAAGGTGGCCAAATCGTTACCAAATAAAGCCGCATTATTGGTAAAGAGGGATCCTGTGAGCTGCATCCCGTCTCCGGAATCTCCAGCAAATTTGATGGTAATTTCGCTAGCTTCTTGCTTTTTTGTTTCTTTAATCATGATTCCCACAAATGTAATGCAAATCCAACACCAAGAATCAGAATTCGTTGGCTAAGTGGGTGTGATTTTTATCATGAATTAGAGACTAACTTCCGGATTCTTTTCTAAGTTTTTCGAGTTGACTGACCCAATATTGCTTTTGGTCGTCAACTTCATCATCATCGCAAAAGTCAGTTACTTCCAAAATAGTTTCTCCTGTGACAGGTGATTTGTACATCTTGAATTCTAGGTATTCCTCTTCAGAAGGGGCATCCTCCCATTTGAATTTTAATAATTCATCTTCATGATCCATGATCAGTTCAGCAACTTCTTCTGTATCATTCCACATAAAGGTATAGGTCTCTCCCTGAATATCAATTTCGTCGCAAAACCATCTGATCAAACAAGCAGGGGTGGTAAGGAATTGATATAAAATGGTTGGGGAAGCCCTAAAAATAAATTCCATTGTAAATTTGACGCGCTCCATATAATAAGATAAAAGTAATTTGGTAAAGGGTAGGGTGTTAGGGCATTATCCTCACAATAAAAAGTAAATATTTGACTTATCCAACTACCTCAAATTTTTTTTTACTTGATTGTAAAAAGTATTTACCCTATTTTTGTTAGCTGTAAGTAACGCTTATTACCACACTTTCTAAGATCCGGAATGCATGAGACAACTAAAGATTACTAAATCTATAACCAATAGAGAGAGCCAATCATTAGAAAAATATTTACAAGAAATAGGAAAAGTTGATTTGTTGACCCCAGAGGAGGAAGTTGATTTGGCAAAGAGAATAAAAATGGGTGACCAAGCAGCTCTTGAAAAGTTGACCAAAGCCAATTTAAGATTCGTTGTTTCCGTAGCCAAACAATACCAAAATCAAGGTCTTTCTCTAAGTGATTTAATCAATGAAGGTAATCTTGGATTGATCAAAGCAGCTCAAAGATTCGATGAAACAAGGGGATTCAAATTTATCTCCTATGCGGTTTGGTGGATTCGACAGTCCATATTGCAAGCTTTAGCAGAGCAGTCTAGAATTGTTAGATTGCCGCTAAATAAAGTAGGTTCTTTAAACAAAATCAATAAAGCTTTCTCTGAGTTGGAGCAAGAATACGAAAGAGAACCCTCTCCTGAGGAACTTGCAGATATGTTAGAAATTCCTACCGAAGAAGTAGAAACTACTTTAGGGGTTGCGGCCAGACACGTGTCTATGGATGCACCCTTCGTAGAAGGGGAAGACAATTCTCTTTTAGATGTTTTGGAAAATAACAGCACTCCGGACACCGACAAGGAATTAGATTATAACCAATCTCTAAGAAGAGAGATAGAGCGTTCTTTGAATACCTTAACCGAGAGACAGTGTGATGTCATCAAATTGTATTTTGGTATTGGGGTAGAACATCCTATGTCATTAGAAGATATTGGGGAAAAATTCGGTTTGACTAGAGAGCGAGTTCGCCAGATTAAAGACAAGGCCATTAATAAATTGCGTTCTGCTAACAGGAGCAAATTGTTAAAAAACTACTTAGGTGCCTGATCAATAATCGCTATTGGCCTTTCAATACTAGCTTCTAGAGAAATGAAGGTTTCCGTTCGCTGCAGTCCACTTATCTTTTGGAGTTTGTCGTGAAGAACTTCCCGCAGATGGTTGGTGTCGCGGCAAACAATCTTAGCGAAGATGTTGTATAGTCCTGTTGTATAATGGGCACTCACTACTTCGGGGATTTTCTTAAGTTGTTCTGAAACTTCAGCATATAGGGAACTTTTATCGAGATAAATACCCAAAAAGGCCACCACATCAAAACCCAACTTTTCTTGATCTACCAATAATTGCTGACCCTTTACCACCCCTGCTTCCTCCAACTTTTTCATCCTCACGTGAATGGTCCCTCCAGATACAAATAATTTTCTACCGATTTCAGCATAAGTCATTTTTGCATTTTCCATCAAAAGTGCCAGGATTTGTCTATCTAGTGAATCAACTTCGAAGCTCTGTGTCATATTTATTCGATTAAAATAATTTTTGCACCAACCTAAATGTTGATGATTTTGTCTTTACTTTAAAGTTAAAATAAAAGTTGAATGACTGAAACCAAAAGAAATTATTGGCTGATTGGATTGCCCCTTTTTATTGCCTTTGTTTTCGTTGGGGGAATGTGGACAGGACTTCGTTTTAGTGAAAGCCAAAGTACACCCATTCTGGATATCAAAGGCGATAATCGAATAGAAGAACTTTTGCGATACATTGAAGGCAGATATGTGACGGACATAGATAGAGATTCCTTAATTACCCAAGTCATTGAGTCCATGTTGGAGCAATTGGATCCGCATTCTGGATATATTCCCAAGACTCGATTGGAAAGAATAAACGAGGATTTGAGGGGAGATTATCAAGGCATTGGATTAGAGTTTGTTCTCCAAAAAGATACCCCCATTATTACTGCGGTAGTCCGAGAAGGCCCAGCCTGGAAAGCTGGAATCAGGCCAGGATACAAAATAGCTGCAGTAGATTCTACTAGTATACTTCAGCAAGGATTGCAGTCTGATGAAATTGTGCAACTGGTCAGAGGAACGGAAAACACCCCTGTTACCTTGAGTTGTTTGGATTACGCTGAAAACCCCATTCAATTTACCCTCACCCGGGAGAAAATACCCAATTCTTCAGTCAAAGCCGCTTATCTGATTGCACCTAAAATTGCGTATATCAAATTATCTAGATTTTCCGGGAATGCTTATCGAGATTTTATGAGGGAACTGGAGGAACTTATTACTTTTCAATCCGCGGAAAATTTAATTATTGATCTGAGACAAAATCCAGGGGGCCTATTAGAAGAATCTATTAAAATCATCAACCAACTGGTGCCTGAAAAAAATTTGGTCATTCTTAAAACAGAAGGTGCCCATACTGGAAAAGTAGAGTATAAATCCTCAGGTCGAGCTTTTTTTAGACTCAAAGAAATCGTTATTCTCATCGACGAGCAATCAGCCTCGGCAAGTGAAATTATAGCCGGTACCCTTCAAGACCTGGATCGAGCAGCGATCATTGGAAGGCCATCCTTTGGTAAAGGACTGGTACAAGAACAATACAACCTTCACGATGGAAGTGCAATTCGACTTTCTGTAAGCAAGTTTTTTACCCCTTCGGGAAAAGCGATTCAAAAGCCATTCAAGGGAGGGGAATTCTTGGACAATGGAAATCAAGAGGGAAGAATCATTCCAGATATAACGGTGGAGCTGGATTCCATTTTTTACGACCCTGAGCAAACCAGAGAGCAAGCATTTAAATTTATTAAGTCAAATGAAGAGATGATTACTCAAGTGAAGGATTCTTCAGAAAACTACCTTTACGAGATATTAGAAACGGAAGTCTTTTCAACTTTAGATGCTACTACCAAAGGTGAAATTGCACAAATGTTGTACGGTGAACAATTAAAAATCAAGTATCTAAATAAGTTTGATCCAGATATACAAGCGGCAATAGATTGGTTGAAGGATAAAAAATAAACGAATGAAAAAGGTAACGCTAATCATTATGGTCCTGTGTTCCCTACCATGGAACTCTTTTGGCAGGCACATCATCGGCGGTTCCATCACTTATGAGTGTTTAGGAGGAGGCGATTATGAATTCACCCTCACCTTATATAGGGATTGTAACTGTACCAACTGTGCGGAAATCGATCAAGTGGCTTCTATTGGAATTTATAAATGTCCAGAAGGTAACTGTAGCGGGATGACTCAGAGCAGTTATATTCATAGATTGAATATTAATTTGGATGAAATTAAATCAGTGGGGGCTCCCGACTATCCCTGTTTGATTCCACCTAATGTTTGCACCCAACAGGGCGTTTATCAATTCAAGCTCAGCGAATATGGAATTAATTTGCCATTAAGCGAGGACAGTTATCACATCAGCTATCAAAGATGTTGCCGTAACGTTACGATTAATAATATTATCCGACCTCAAGATATGGGGGCTACCTATACCATAGAGATTACTCCAGAAGGACAAAAGGTTTGCAACAACAGCCCTGTATTTGATAATTTTCCTCCTACAGTTATTTGTAACGATAATGAAATCAATTTTGATCATAGCGCTACGGATAAAGATGGCGATCAATTGATCTATGAGTTTTGTAGTCCACTTCGAGGTGGTGGCCCTTTATTGAATGGAGCAGCTGCAGTATCTTGTGAAGGAGCTATCCCAACTCCGGCCTGTCCGCCACCTTATGATTATGTAACTTTCGTTGCCCCACTTTATAGCCCAGGTAATCCTATGGGGGGAGATCCTGTGGTGACTATTAACCCTATCTCCGGATATATAACTGGCAAACCGAATAGATTGGGTCAATATGTAGTAGGCGTTTGTGTTTCAGAATATCGGGATGGAGTCCTCCTCAGCAAAGTTTTCAGAGATTTTCAGTTTAACGTCGCCAATTGCGACCCCATTGTGGTAGCTGATATAGAAAAAGATGCAGTAATTAACGATCAAGAATATTTGATTAATTCGTGCGGAGAATACGATATCAATTTTATCAATCGATCTTTTCAAAGGGCCGCTATTAGCTCCTATGAATGGAGTTTTGATATCAATGGCAATATCTCCAAATATAAAGATTGGTCCCCAACGGTTACTTTCCCTGGAATTGGTAATTACAAAGGACAATTGATTTTAAATCCCAATACTGACTGTGGAGATACCGCTAATATAAATGTGGTAATTTATCCAGACATTACTGCTGATTTTGAATACGAATACGATACCTGTATATCTGGTCCAGTAGCTTTCACTGATTTATCTGTTACTGGTGGTGATCAGTTGATTGCATGGGAGTGGGATTTCGGAGATGGAATTTCCAATCAGCTTAGGAACCCCACCCACCTTTATAAAGAGCCGGGAGATATTCCTGTTTCTCTTACGGTTACAGATAACAATCAATGTAAAGATCAGATCACTAAGTCTATCAAATACTTTCCGGTACCTTCTTTAATTGTCATAGCACCTTCGGATTTCACCGGTTGTACCCCAGCTTCTATTTTTTTCAATAATCTATCCTTTCCCATCGATGATACCTATGACATCTCTTGGGATTTTGGTGATGGGGGAGATGGCGATGAAATCAGCCCAACCCATCTTTACGAAAAAACTGGATTATATACGGTAGCCGTGGATATTACTTCACCTATAGGATGTCAAACCGATACTACTTTTTACAACCTGATTGAAATATTAGATGCACCAGAAGCAGATTTTACTTTTTCTCCCGATATGCCTACCAATTTATCTCCAGAATTGTCTTTTTTTGATCAATCTACTGGTTTGATTGCCGGTTGGGAATGGGATTTTGGTGACGGGGAAAAGGATTTTACTAATAACCCCATCCATAGTTATCAAGATTCAGGGCGCTATACCGTGCAGCAAGTAGTTATTCACCCCAACGGATGTCGAGATACTTCTTATCAAGTCATAGATGTGATTCCTGAAATTAGATACTTTTTACCCAACGCATTTACCCCTAATTACGATGGTAGAAATGAAGCTTATAAAGGAGTGGGGCAGCTGGATGGAATTTCTAATTTTGAAATGACTATCTGGAACAGATGGGGAGAAATGGTATTTAAATCCCAAGATCCAAATTCTGGTTGGAATGGAATACAAGGTTCTGATGGTGAACCAGCTCCTTCAGGAGTCTATGTGGTAAAGGTAAATTTTCTAGGGCCAAGAGGTGCTCCATTTGAATACCAAACTTTTGCAACTTTAATTCGCTGAAATAATTTTTTTTCTTACCTTTGCACGGCTAAAAAATAAAATCTAATATCATGGACGCCATAAAGTTTGTAAACGAGCAATTGTTAAAAGAAAGTAAATTCCCAGCTTTCAGACCTGGTGATAACGTTGCTGTTGACTATAAAATCATAGAAGGGGACAAAGAAAGAATACAAACATTTAGAGGTGACGTCATTAAAATAACAGGAGAGGGCCTAAATAAGTACTTTACTGTAAGAAAAATGTCTAACGGAGTAGGGGTCGAGCGTATTTTTCCTTTCGCTTCCCCTAATATTGCCGATGTTAAACTGTTGAAAAGAGGTAAAGTTAGAAGAGCTAAATTGTATTACTTGCGTGAATTAGTAGGTAAGAAAGCTAGAATTAAAGAGCGTACTTACTCTAAAAAATAAACCTCTCTTATTGTATCAACAATTGTTGAGTTTCTAGTCGTTTATTATTGTTCCATATATCAATTAGGTAAATTCCCCTTGGGAGTTTACCTAATTTTATTTCTGCACTTCCCCTTTCAGTACTTACTCTGTGTTCGACCCTTCTCCTCCCTGTAATATCGTATATGTTTAATTCGTAGGTGGCATCCAAATCTATGATCCCTTCGGTTGAAAATTCGATATGTAATGAAGCTCCTGACGATACGGGATTGGGATAAATTTTGAAGGAATGGGAAGCTTTATAAGTAGGGTTAACAACCAACGGTTCACTTGGTGGCTGCTGCTGAGCGCCTTCGGATGGTATTAGGGTTATTTGATTAGCTGAAAGCGCATAACAAAGCTCCAATTCCAATTGATTGATATTTTGGCCCTCCAAATTCTGTAATATTCCAGTATATGCCATGCCCATAATGGTCAAGGTTTGACACGCATATTGAATGGGAACTTCAAAAGGTTCTCCTTCATGCAGCGTTTTAATAATATCCCCTGTAGAGGTAGTCACCACAAAAGCAGAAAAACCCATTTTTTCTTCAAAGTAAAAAGACCAAAATTCTGGTGTTTTTGTGGTATCACAAGAGGAAGTAAAATGAACTTCCCCTTCTATTCCCTCAGTGTAAATACTCCCTGCACTAGGAAATTGATTCACGATAACTAAGGGGTTAGGAGTCCAAGCATAGCATTCATCGGAGAGTTCCAGGGTTTTGATATTGCGATTGGCTTGGCCATTCAGTTGTCCAGTATAAGAGATGCCATAGGCTTTATAAATCCCTTCAGGAGCATTTTCAAAATTTAGTAATCCCGTACTTGGAAGGCTTGGATATAAAATGGTATCCACTGCATCAGTCAACATAAAAGCATAGGGACCATCTTCAACATTAGAGGTATAGTTTAATTCAATAACATCTGAAATTCCATTACCAGGACAGGTATAAATGGTATCCGTTTCATACCCTACGGCTTGAATAGTTCCTGCATCTACTTCTCCCAGAAGATTGAATTCCAAAGTATTGGTTGACCATTCGTAACAACCGTCAGCAGGAATGGTAGAAATGGGATCACCCACCTCAAGTGAAAAAATTCCTGTGAAACTAACCGCGGAGATTTGATAGGTATCCTGAGAAAGCCCCTCCAATGATAAGTTTGCCGTCATGCTCATCCGTTGAATTATCGAATCTGTATCCCACAATAGGTAGGCATAACCCACCTTGCTTGTAGAAGTGGTCTCCAGCACCAGTTGTTGAGAACCATCCCCACAGTATTCAAAGTATTCTGCTCCAAAGGAAGAGGATATCGAACCCCCACTGACTCTGTCAGAAATTATCGTAAGGTTTTGGGCTGCCCAATCCCAACAGCCTTCTTTCGCTTTTACCGATGAAATCGGTGCACCTATGGAAAAATCTAATGGACCTTCGTGAGAAATCCCGTATATCCGCAATTCCCCAAAAATATTATTGTCATAGTTTCTCGTCGGATTACTTAATATCCCCAATATTTCGTCATCTGCATTGGTGATCAATAAGGTATAAGTTGCAGTGTTCGAATGTTGTGTGGGGCTAATGGTTATCCAATCTGGCATCCCATCTTGCAAACAGGTGTAAAGCGTATCTGAGTCAGCGTTCCAATCAGATGTCAATCGACCTCCTCCCACTTCTGTTTTTACAACTTCTAAGACCTCGCTAACCGATATACACTGGGTAGATTGGGCAATTACTTGGGACAAGGTATCTCCTGGGGTAATGGTAATGGGCGTTAAACTAGCAATGGAATGAATAAGAAAATGCTTACCGTCAAAAGCCGAAAAATCGGGTTGCAAAGTGGCGTTTTCATCTAAGACCATTTGGGAATCATCTGTAATGATGATGCGATGAAAATAATCTGGGTTAAAAGTTGGCGTCAAACTAACGATATAACGGTTGTTTTTCAATAAGCAAATCGTATCGATAACAAGATTTGGTTTTTCAGAAAAAGAAAGCGCTGGAGCCATGGGCTCTGTATTCTTCCATCTGATTGCTCCTGAAGACCAAGCGTAACAAGCAGAGGAATCCGAAAATTCACTATTCCAAATGGCACCAATACTCAGCCCCTCAGGATATTCCAAATAGGAGAGCCTTTTGATTTGATAATCGCCCTCCTCATAATCTGCAGTTCTTAGGGTATCGCTATCCGTAATGTCAACGATAAGATTACTGTTCAAATCCAAAATAATCCAGGCGTTCTGAAAGGGTGAAATGAGATCATCACTCAGGGGTAGTGATAAAATATCTCCAGAACCACTGCTGCAAGTCCACCGAGTTTCCAAGGGCAATTCCCCTCCATCAGGGCGAGAAAAGTCGACTGGAATTCCTTGAGTGGATAGCGAAAAACAGTCAGAAGAAAAGTTAGTAGCATTGAATGGGTCACCGATTTGAGCTGTTAGATTCCCTGAATACACCAATCCAAATAATTGATAGGTGCCCGATGGATAAGGAGACCAATCAATAGTCTCGTCCTCTTCTATCCCAGCGATATTCTGCTGTTCATCCACCACTATCCAGTTGGTCGAAATCTCAGAGGGGAATGATTCTTGGGTAAATTT
>CALAZP010000190.1 GCA_937926355.1 uncultured Saprospirales bacterium | reverse complement strand
TACCAGATCCAGGAGGACCCAGAATAACAAGGATCTCTCCTTGTTTATCTGGGATAACTCTTTCGTTTATAGCAATAAAGTTTTCAAAATTACGTACCTTATCCATCGTAGTATATTTATTTAAGAACCACAAGACAAACAATCATCTGGGTTGTCCAAGCTACAAGAAAGATCGTTCATAGTTTGTTCTGCCAGGGCTTTTAGGTCTTCATTTGCAGCAACATTTTTCTTCTCAACCATAATTGCCTTTGGAGTTGGGTTCTCCTCGACTTTTTTGTATTTGCTCGTATCTATACCAAGGCCAGAAAGGGCATCCACAGCAGCTTTTGTTCTTAGGTAGTACATTCCAGTTTTAAGTCCTAGTTTCCAAGAATGGAAGTGTGCTGCAGTAAGTTTAGCAGCATTTACTCCTTCTATAAACAGGTTTAGAGATTGTGATTGGCAAATGAATTTACCACGGTCAGCAGACATTTCGATGAGATCCTTCTGCTTGATCTCCCAAACTGTTTTATAGATCTCCTTGATGTCATCAGGGATGTTTGGAATATTCTGTACAGAGCCTTTATGGATAATGATCATATTCTTCATATCCTCATTCCAAAGTCCGAGAGAAATCAGATCAGAAATTAGGTGCTTATTGATTATAACATACTCGCCACTTAGAGTCCTTCTAGTGTAAATATTAGAGGTAAAAGGTTCAAATGCTTCGTTGTTACCCATAATTTGAGCTGTTGAAGCTGTTGGCATAGGCGCAAGAAGAAGAGAGTTTCTAACTCCATGCTTCATAACATCCTTCCTAAGTTTTTTCCAATCCCATCTTCCAGAAAGATCCTCGTCGTTTACCTGCCATAAGTTATATTGGAATTTACCCTCGCTTAATGGAGAGCCTTCAAACGTTTCATAAGCTCCAAATTTCTTAGCAAGATCTTTAGAAGCTGTCATCGATGCAAAATAAATTGTCTCAAATAATTCTGAGTTAATTTTTCTTGCCTCGTCAGATGTAAATGGAATACCCATCATTGCATAAAGATCAGCCAATCCCTGAATTCCAATACCAATTGGGCGGTGTCTCATATTGGACCTCCTGGTCCCAACAGTAGGATAGAAATTTACATCAATTACTTTATTCAAGTTTACAGCAGTTTGGTATGCTACTTCATATAGATAATCATGATCGACCTCACACTTACCCCTAGTTATCTTCGATGTTCTTGCATCAGTAGACTTTAGGAACTTGTTAACTGGGATAGAGGCCAAGTTACAAACTGCTTGTTCGTCCCTGTCTGTGTATTCAATGATCTCACAGCATAAATTCGAAGATTTGATGGTCCCTAAATTCTGCTGGTTTGACTTTCTATTAGCAGAGTCTTTATAAAGGATGTAGGGTGTTCCGGTTTCAATTTGAGACTCGATAATCTTTCCCCAGAGTTCTCTCGCTTTAATGGTTTTCTTTGCCTTCCCAGCCTCTTCAGCTGCTATGTACATTTCATTGAACTTCTGCCCATAAACTTCATGAAGTCCAGGTACCTCAGAGGGAGAGAATAAAGACCACATTTCATCTTTTTCTACCCTTTCCATGAAAAGGTCAGAAACCCAAAGAGCAAGGAACAGGTCTCTGGCTCTTCTTTCTTCCTTACCTGTGTTCTTTCTCAGATCTAAGAAATCCTCAACGTCGGCGTGCCATGGTTCTAAATAGATAGCAAAGGATCCCTTTCTTTTACCACCACCTTGATCAACGTATCTAGCAGTTTCGTTGAATACTTTAAGCATTGGTACAATACCATTGGATTTCCCGTTTGTACCCCTGATATAAGAACCCGTTGATCTTACGTTGTGGATAGCAAGACCAATACCACCAGCATTCTGAGAAATCATCGCAACATCAGAAAGAGTCTTGTAGATTCCAGGGATAGAATCTTCCTGCATAGTTAAAAGGAAACAGGAAGATAGCTGTGGTTTTTTAGTACCAGAATTAAATAGGGTTGGAGTTGCATGTGTCATCATATGAGTTGAGAGAAGCTCATATGTTTTGAGAGCATTTTTAATATCATCTCCCCAGATACCTACGGCAACACGCATGTACATGTGTTGTGGGGTTTCTGCTGGAATCCCATGCATTTTAAGGAGGTAACTTTTTTCAAGGGTTTTGAATCCAAAATATTCAAAGTTGAAATCCCTATCATGTATAATGGCAGAATCAAATTTGTTCTTATTCTTCATTACGACCTCATAGGTTTCATCTCCAATAAGTCCTGCAGGCTTATTAGTTTCAGGATCAATATAGGAATATAAATCCTCAACGGTCTCAGAAAATTTCTTCTTTGTTGATTTGTGCAATCTAGAAATGGCAATCCTTGCTGCCAGAATGGAATAATCTGGATGGCTTGGAATAAGTGATGCTGCAGTTTCAGCAGCTAGGTTGTCTAATTCTCCCGTTGAAATGCCATCATATATTCCAGCGATTACCTTTTGTGAAATACCCACCCAATCAACAAAGTCGTTGTTTAGGCCATAAGTCATCTTTTTTACGCGATTAGAAACCTTATCAAATCTTACCGCTTCTTTGGATCCGTCCCTCTTAGTTACGTACATGCTTGCTTTTATTTTTTTAGAAGTCTACGTCCATATCGAACGTATTTTCGGAGGAATTCTTCACTCCTGCTTTTTGGTATTCACCAACTCTTTTTTCAAAGAAGTTAGTTTTACCTTGCAAAGAAATATTTGCCATAAAGTCGAATGGATTTTCTGCATTGAAAACCTTTGAACATCCAAGATCTACTAGCAATCTGTCAGCAACAAACTCTAGATATTGCTTCATAAGATCTTGATTCATACCAATTAGCTTAACAGGCAAAGATTCTGTAATAAATTCTTTTTCAATCTCAAGTGCACTGAGAATGATTTCCCTAATTCTTTCTTCAGAAACCTTGTTAGCAAGATAATTATTATGCAAAAGAACTGCAAAATCACAGTGCATCCCTTCGTCTCTTGAAATAAGTTCATTCGAGAAGCTTAAGCCTGGCATTAATCCACGCTTTTTAAGCCAGAAGATTGAACAAAAAGAGCCGGAGAAGAATATACCCTCAACTGCAGCGAAGGCAACTAGTCTCTCTTGGAAATGCTCAGATTCAACCCATTTTAAAGCCCATTCGGCTTTTTTCTTCACCGCTGGGATGGTTTCAATTGCATTGAAAAGCACATTTTTCTCAGCAGGATCCGAAATATAAGTATCAATTAAGAGGGAGTAGGTTTCAGAGTGGATATTCTCCATCATAATTTGAAATCCATAAAAGAATTTAGCTTCCGAATATTGAACCTCTCTGACGAAGTTTTCAGCTAAGTTCTCATTCACAATACCGTCCGAAGCAGCAAAGAATGCCAACACGTGCTTAATAAAGTGTCTTTCACTATCATTTAACTTATTTCTCCAATCGTCGATATCTGCCGAAAGGTCAATCTCTTCTGCTGTCCAGATACAAGCTTCCTGATTCTTATACATCTTCCAAATCTCTTGATGCTGTATGGGAAAAATAACGAATCTGTTGGGATTTTCTTGTAAAATCGGTTCCGGTAGCGAATAGTCCTCCTTCATAATTTAATACTTTGTTTTTTTTAGTTTAGTAATTGTTTGCCTGTCTTCGACGATTTTCCTCGTTCTTGCTCATGTACATGTTGTACATTTCTTGGGAAGTCATTCCAATGGAAGCTGCATAGTTCATGAAGAAATGTAGCATATCTATAATCTCAAACTTGCATTCCATTTTGTCGGATTCGGATAAATCGGAAAAACATTTGTCTGAATATGTAGAGTATGCACTTTTCCATCTCTTCCATATAGCGTTTCCGTTGCCGTCCTTGATGCCACCTAGTGCGTCGGTTGCTTCGTGGATTTCGTCGATCAGTGCGTGGTTGTTCATGTGCCAAAACTCCATTAGGTCCCTTAGAGACATTTCATCGAAGTTGTAGCCGTAAACATTCCTCTGGGTTTCTGCCTGAAGATTTAAAATGTCACCTAGAGTATCTTTAGATTCGGGATAAAGATTTTTGATCTGTAGGTCTGAACATTGATTGTCTGTATTTGCCATATTTGTTTGTTTGCAATAGTTTTTAAAATCCCTTCCCGTCTCTAGGTTTTTTATATATCAAGTGGGTCCCTAAAGTGCGGTGATTTTAGGAAAATTCTATGTTAATTTTTTCAATTGTTTCTCCAACCCGTCAATTTCTATCTGCAACTCAAGCATTCTCTTTTTTGTTGCTTTCCTCTTTGAGTATAAGTCCTTAATTATTGTCTTCAGAATTGGACTTTCGTCGTCTCCACCAAAGAGTGCGGTAGAGGATGTTTTCACCCATCCCTCTTTGGCTTCAGATATATCCCTTCCTAGCTTACCTTTATAAACCTCAGGAGAAATACCCCATTGCACAATGGTGTTTGGGTATAGGGAAGCAAAGTCATAACAAGCAACCCATTCGTGAAGTCCCTTGATAGGCTCTTTGACATACCCACCAATGAATTTGACATGGCTTTCTTCTTTCCTCTCATTGACAAAGACCTGATTCCTCTCCAAAAACTTTTTGAGCATCATGACCTCTGTTGCCCATACGGGTGAAAGCGCCCTACTGATTTCAACCCTGTTTAAATTAGCTATCTTGAAATAAGTTAGGAGGGTTTTTAACTTAACATCTATATAGTGAACCAGGGCACAGTCAATTACGTTGTAAAGGATAAACTTAGGGAAATCAGACTGGTAGAGGTCCCTTAGAGATCCGTCATATACAATCTTCTTTAACCCTGTAGCCTTCTCTGCAACATAGTCTAATCTATTGCTCTCCTTGATCTTAATTGTCCGATCCCATTTTTTATAGATCTCAAGATAATCGACCATTAGCAAATGCATAGGAAGATTGTTCTTTCCAATAAGCCAGTTAGCTGGTGAAATTACCTTTGGATCGATACCAAGTCTCTTAGCTCTATTCACCAAATATGGCCAGTCATACCCAAACCAGTTCCACCCAGTTATCAATGGCATTTTAGGGGCCAACTTCTTAAAGAAGGTATAAAGCATATCATACTCAGATTCAAACTGGTGATATTTAAAAGACCATTCATCACCCATCGGTTCAAGATACTCGTTGGTCTTTTTGTAAATGTCCGCTTGCTCCTCGGCTGAAAGTGGATCAAGCCCTAGAATTATTGATTTACACCTATCTGTTGCAATACCGATAGAAAGCACCTTGTTCTTGGCATTAGAGGTATCTAGGGAATCTCCCATCTCATCGGTCATCTCAACCTCAATATCCACAAAGTACTTTTTCGGGATTTGGAAATCCCAAAGAGATTTAGTAAGCTCTGGGTCTGCTTCTTCCAAGATTTGAACCATTCGGTATTTGTCATACTTCTGGGTCTTCACTTTTCTAACCGGCATTCCATCCCAAGACTCCCAATCAGATGCCCTTCTTCTATCCGAAGGTGAGCATTTTTCCCAGATAAACCTTTCCTCCTCTGGGACAGGAACATCTACAAAAATTAAATCGCCCTCCTCGGAGAAAGACGATACTTTTAAATAAGTCCCTTTGTTTTCAATGTCTACTATCATGGAATAAAATTTGAGATTACACCTTTGGCGGAAATCGCTAAAGATATATACAACATACTTATGGATAGCAGGATCAAAAGTTTCGAGAATTTCCTTAATGAATATTACATTTCAGCAGCACCTGGTAGTGTGGTTGTTCCTGGTGAATGGTACAAGGATAATGTTAACTCAAGAAACTATAGGCCCGCTTATACACAAACCCCACAGGTAGTGGATTCAATGTTTCAAAGTACGGATCTTTACAACTATTTAGATACGTTAGCAGAGGAGGAGGAATTCACGAATATGGTTAAAAATGGAGAGGCACCTAAGGATGTTATCAAGTATTTGAAAAAGAGAATACACGAGGAACTTTCACCAACAGCCAAAACCTCCGAAGAAAAATAAGTATCAAGGATTGGAATATATTGATCATCCACTTTCCGAAAGTGCATATTATCAACAACCACACCCGAAGGATTCCATTTTCCTAAGGGATTCGTCTGGACATTATAGGCCCGATTGGCTGATTGAATACCGGGGAAGAGACAGGAAAAATTCTACCAACAAAATAAGATCCTCTAGTGCATTTGTAATTGGTGGTATATCTCCAGACGGGAAAGATAAAAAGTATGATGGGGTAGTTTATAGAGCTTTTGACGAATCTATGTGGTCACACCATCTATTCATAAAAGCAAAAAATAACACCTTCCTAAACCAAAAGAGTATAGGCATCGACATATGTAACTACGGTCCTCTTATAAAAACAGAGGATGGAGATTTCTATACATCAAGTCACGTTAAGATAAGTAAAAATCAAGTTACAGAGCTTGAATCACCTTTCAGGGGCAGTAAGTATTTTCATAGTTATTCAAAAGCTCAAATAGAATCACTAAAGGGTTTACTTAAATACCTTAGCGAAAAATATGAAATAGATCTTAAAAGAGGTCTTCAGAAAGAAATCCTGAAGTTTGGTGATTTTGGTGGATTTGAACTGTCAGAAAATGCTTTATTAGGGGGTCAAGGTCTTTGGTCTCATAGCAATGTAAGAATTGATAGATTGAGCTGTCCACCACATCCAGCTCTATTAGAGACTATTCAATCCCTCTAGGTACATCCTTAATTTTTTGTCACTTGGAGTAAAATTTGTTTTTCCATTCACAAAAATTTCCCAGGACTCCTTTGCGTATTTTCCAACCCCGGGTAATTCTTGGACGTCTTTAAATCCGTCGATCCATTTTTGACTCATAGAGATTATCCTCCTAGATTTTACGTTTCCAAAGCCAGTTCCTTTAATTACTGGATAGATCTGGTCTGGGTTCAATCCAGAGCATTTCTCTGGGGATTGTATTAGATCAAAAAGGGAATCTAAAATTTTTCTTACCTGCTGGTTAGTGGTTTGGTTTAGCAGTATACATATTACGGTCATCTTCCAAGGGCTATCTAAGTAATCTTCCTGTATAAGCCTTTCCATTATAGATTTCTCCTTAATCTTTTTAGGTGATCATTTATTCTCTTATCAAACTGAGAGGCTGTTTCTGGATATTCTTGTCCCATGATAGATGAAAGTTTACCTATAACAGACTTTCTATCCAGAATTATTTCATAGTCTGGATTTTCTTCCTTCTTAATGATTTCTTGTGCAATCTCAATTGCGAATCTTTCGAATATTTCTTTTTCCCTTGACATAATAAAAAAGCTCAATCTTTAGTGATCGAGCTTTAATATTTATAAAAGTAAGAAAAATTTCGGAACTTATGAGATTTTAATCTTCTTAGGCATCGACTCTTTCTTCTTACCCACTGAAACCTTAAGTACACCGTCTTCTATCTTCGCTTTAATCAATTCTGGATCAGCTTCATTGGGAAGTTTGAATTTCTTCGTGAAGTCATCTGTCCAATATGATTCATTATCTTCACCACTTATGACCAAAAAGTTTCCTTCGACATCAACCGAGATGTCTTTTTTAGAAAAACCAGGGACCGGTATTTCTAAAGCATACTCTCCATCCCTCTCGTCCACAAAGTAGTTTCTACTTTGAATAACAGGATTTGTGTTGTGGAAAATCCTTTCCATCATTTCTAGAGGACTGTAAAAAGTTGTTCTGTTCATAATTTGTTTTTTATTACTAATATTTCAAATCCTGTTCCACTAATAAAAAGCAAAGAAAAAGGTGCCTTTTTGGCACCTTTTAGCAAACAGTTATGACTTTTTGTCTTATTTCTGCAAAGACTTCATCATTTTCTTGAAATCCTCGAAGCTTTTAACAACCTTATCTTTCTTTTTCTTCTTTTTACCAGAACCCCCTTTAGCAGCCGGGGTTCCTACCGTAAGTGAAGGGAACTTATCGCCGGATCCAACTGCTCCGCTATAAAAATCTGCATTAGTACCGCCAGACGAAGGTGCTTCAACATTTCCCATCCCCTGGGTAGTTCCTAATGTAGCGAATGCTCCACCACCATCTCCAGCTGGTGCAGGTGCTCCTCCATCCATTTCTTGGAGTTCATACCCTTCACATCCGCAATTTTTCATTTCTTCGTCCATTTGCCATTTTTCAACGCAATAGTCGTTTTCGTCCAACCATTCCTTGATCTTAAGTTCCATAGCATCTGGGGTTTCCTGGTCTTCCATTACCGGAACATCCTCGCAGCACAAACAAACTAGCGTTCGTCCGTTAGTTGAATTTCCAGTTGGATAGTACATTGAATCCATTTTAATCTAGTATTTTTTGAACATTCTTTGCAAATATTCTAAGAGAGTTTCCCTGCTCGTCCTTGACAGTGTAGCCAACAATATCCTTATAAGCATCATATATTGGCGAAGTTACAAGAAATTTGTTACCCTGTGTGTCAAGTATAAACTTACCAGAAAGGTCATCGTATTGCTTTGTAGTTTGAGTGCTTGTCTCACTCCTTGACCCTTTATTGCATCCACATCCCATTTTAGTATTCTTTAAGTTGTTTCTATATTTATCTATAGTCTTTCCTTAATTCCTTTCTCCGTAGATAATTAAAGAGGTATCTTAATGCCTTTTTATATTCCTTACCGTTTCTGAAAGGTGATGGATAAGTCCTAATAGTATTTCCTTGTCCCTCTGGGGTTTCATTTGATTTGATTGGGTTATAGCGACGAACTACACCTGTTGGGTGTATAGTGTAAAATACCTCACCATATCCCTTTACCTCAGGCTGATTCTTTCTTTTGAATTTGAGTGTATTGTTTAGTTCCTGTTGATCCGAGGTTTCATCGGAAAAACCGAGGTCTAAAATATCCATATAAGCATCAGACTTTCTTATCTTATCCAGATCTATGTTTCTCCTTTCATCCTCAAGATATTCAGATTTAGGATCATACTTATCAAACTCAAAAAGATTTATCATGACTTCTTTCTTTCCTTTATCCAGTCCCTATAATCCTTGAGATTCTCTAGGTTTTTCTTCCCAGGCTTCTCTTTTTTTGCATCCGTGTCTAGATAAGGTATAATGGGTTTAATTTCTCCACCAAAAGTAATACTAGGTGTAAAGGATGGAACTCCCTTAGAACTGGTTATCCCCGGAGTGAATTTTTCCTCATTCACCGGTTTACCGTCTTTTACGTTCTCGGGTAAATCCTTAGATTTTGTTTTTGCAAACTTTTTAAGTTCCTTGTCAGTCATAGGTGCAATAAACTTTCCGTCCTTGTCCTTGTAACCAAAAGCAATCTTTTCGATTTCTTTTCTGTATTTAGCATTGATGTCCTTGAGCTTTAGCTCGTTTTGTCTTAGAGCCCAAGCTTGACCCATAATTGCTTGCTGTGCTTTACTAACCGAGGGCATTTCAAATCTTATATTTTTCGTAGGGAGTAATGATTTTCATGCTCTCCTCTACTTTTTTATCGTTATCCTCCTGTAGATAAAGACCTTTCATCTTTTTCTTTATCTCTGCAGGACTCATTGGCTTTGCGTTCAATTCCCAGTTAGTTGCAGGATTAATTATCTTCTTCTTTCCCTTCTTCCAATCGGGGAATGTCCAAAGCCATCTATTGTAACTCTTCCCAACTATCTCAAATCCCTTGTCTCCAGGTTGGATAGCAATGGGGGATTGTGGGGGAATATAGCTGCCGGTATTTGCCATTATTCTATAACTGCTTCGATTTTGGATTTTGAAATCTGTGTGGTTTCAAAGAATCCAGTGGTTCCCTCAAGGAACTCCGCTACTTTCGTCTCAACCTCTAGCACAGACTCAGCTGCAACTAGAAATTCTGATTTGTGAATTACTGGATCACCATTTCTTTTGGTTTCAGTTGATTCAAAACTAACTTTTGCTACGTAATATCCCATGTGTATAAAATTTACATCTTATATATCGATTAGGTGGTTTTATTCCATTTCCATTTCCATGTACACAGAAAAGGCAGCCTGAAGGGCTGCCTAATATCTGTTTGTGGTTTGGTTTCTTAAGAGTTGTTCTTTATCTCCTGAACATCCAACCTTACTTGTTGAGCAAGCTTCTTAACTTCTTGCATGGCTTGGCGAACTCTTGTTCCAGCTGCCTTATTGCCTTTTTCAACAAACTTTGCTACGTCAGCTTCTGCAGCTTCCATAACTTCTTTGATTCGATCGAAATTTTCCATAGTTGTTTAAATTTTCCTTATTTATAGGATTGTTAAGAGTAAATGTTTCAATTTGGATTATCTACTGATTATGAATGTTCCCTTGTGAGATCCTTCCTGGATTGCCCATTCTGGACCTAAGAAGGAAAGTAAAACTGATTTTACCATTTCTTCATAGTTTTCGATATCCATATTACCCTGCATTTCGTCAAATATACGAATTACTTTTGGATTTTTCTCAAGATAATTTAATAAAGCCTTAGATATCTGCTCTAAAAATCTGCTTAGGACATTGTCCTTAAGATTAAACTTAGCATCATTTAGATCGGGTATTTCGGATTTCTTGATAGCAATATCTTCTATAATTTCAGGAGCTATCTCGTTTATATTTAGAACTGCGTAAGAGTTTTTAGGTCCCTCCATTGTCTCATACTGAGAATATTTGCCAACCACCAACATAAATCCTTTCTGAGAACCATTCTCAAGTTCTAATTGGAAAAGGTAGTTGTAAATGTCACCATCCTTTACTAATAAGAAAGGATAGGTCCCAAATCCATCTCCCTCGTTAATCGAAGAAGCCTTTAGGAAGTCGGAGAAGCTCTGTATTCTTTTATCCACTGGTTTATTTGTATTTTTTTATATATCAGTCCCTGACGCTTGTAATGAGGTCATTATAGAGGTTTGAGACCTCTTTTGGAACCATCTTTTTAAACTTGGCAAAATCTTGGTCTTTCATAGCTTGCCTAACTTCGGTACCGCTCGTTACTCTTGGGGTTTCTACTATGCTTAGGTCATCGCTTATTTTGTCTTTTATATCAGACATCTTAACATAGTCTATCTGCTTAGAGTAGTCATCTATTCGGTCGGGGCCTGCACCAATTAACTTAGGATCATATCCCATATCTATTAGTCTTGCAATGGCAGAACCAAGAAGTCCCCGAGTAGCAAGAACATAGCCTTCTATCTCTTCATTGTTGGCAACTATCGCATTCATGTATCTTTTGATAGATTCTTCATCAAATGGGGATTTTCCAGACTTGTTGTGGCCAGGATAAACTACAACAACGAATGAAGGCAAATCGTTTTTCTCCATAAGATCCTTTGCCATCTTGAGGTGCCCCTGGTGGAAGGGCTGAAATCTACCCATTATGACATTTACCGGCTTTCTTTCCTCGGTATCGTCCTCTTTAAGAATCTCTACCTCGTTTGGCAACTCCTCGTTATCAATAGTCTCAAGTTTGCTGATGAATTCACGGTATGAGAAAAAAGGATCATCACTTGTATCCGAATCATCCTCCTCCTGTAGGTATTCTACAGAGGGGGTGTTCTCCTTCCTAAATTCACCGAAGCTAATAAACCTAGATTCGTTTACGTTCTTCTCTGGTTTTTTGATGTAGTCCTTAATGTCTTTGATCAAAAGATTCATTTGGTCCTTCATACCAGCTGTGATTATTCCACCAGCTCTGGTTTTTATTTTTCTAAAGGAATTAAGAATGAGTTTGAATAGAGATTCGAACGAGTCGTCTTTTTCAACATACTTAAGAACTCTTCTATCCTTAATTTTTTCCTTGTTTAACCTAAATTCTTCTCTTTTTAGATAATCTGGTTCTTCGAAATCAGTACCCTTATACTTTTCCTCGTATTCATCAAGGAACTTGACAAAAACGTCTCCTATAAAGGAAATGTATCTCTCGTCCTCAGACTCGCCTTCAACTTCAAATTCGGAAAGATCTTTCTCCAAAATGAAATTCATTACGTCGAGCAGCGTAATACCTAGAAAATCAGAAGGCTTTTTGCTCTTTTTGTCAGCAAACTTTTGCTTAGCAATCTCGGTGAATATTGGATCTACCATTTTAGCTAAAACGGTATCACTATCACCATCGGGCTCGCCAAACCTAAAAACTATTCCCTCGACGTCCTTATCTAGGTCATCGTTGAGAGCAGTTTTGGTTAACTCTGGGTTCAGGGTCTTAATAACAAACCTAACAAAAGATTGAGTTTTGAATCTTTCGACAAGATCCTTGAACGGGGTGTTCAAAAACTCCATAAGTTCAGATTTCTGGTCCTCGTCTAGAACTCCCTGAAAAACAATTGGTGGTCTTTCAACCCCAATCAGATCTGCCCAATTGTCTAATTCCCCCTTATCCTGAATAGTGCTTTCTATCTTACCTCCAGTACCCATCTTGTGGATATAAGAAAGAATCAAGTTATTCTTTGGCAATCTATCGTAGGAGATCTCTACAGGTTTAGTGTTTGAAAAATATTCCAGCCCGAATCTCAATCCTCTAGGTATTTTTTCAAGTATGTTTGGAGGAAGAGATTCGATATACTGGATTGGCTTCTCGTAATATTTCATGAGAGTCCTGTCCACTAAAGTTATTGGATTTCTTTGATCCCTCCTATAAAACCGGAAATTTCCAGATTCCTTATCTCTTTCAAAAGAAAAAGCCGAGCCATCCATCTTTTCGTTGATGGTTACATAACGATTAAAAAGCTGATTGACAAAGTCAGATCCTTTTTTGTTGTAAATGTCATATAAGTGATTTATCCCAGCCATCCTCTTAGTTCAATAGAATTTTTACGTTCCCCATCTCATCGGTGTTCTTAATAAGTACAGGTCCAAGTTGGATATCAACTCCGACAGTTACCTTTTGGTCCACTATAAGTTTTGCTAAACCTCTTATGATCGTTTCTATAAGAATTTTCGATCTTTCCTGTAATTCCATCTGATGTATTATAGCCAACTCTTCCAATAGAGACTCAACCTCTGGGGCATCGTTTCTATTCTCTATTAGATGGAAAACCTCTTTCTCAATTTCATAGTACTTTTGACCCTCCAAAAATACATTAGCACTTCCATTCTCTTCCTTCTCAATTACACCACTTAAACCAAGTACGGTAGAAAAAGAAATAAGTCCATCTTCTTCCCTCGCTACTAGGGAAGGTGAATCCTTTTCTAAGAAAACCTCCAAGGCGCCGTAGATTAAATCGTTATGTTTTTGTGTAAACTCCATTATTTGATCTCGGTGGGGATTTCAAATCCACCGTTTGTTAAATATCTTTCCAGATCGTCCCTGATCTCGTCCCTCTTGTCAGCATGGACAAAGTTTGGAGAAGAAACCAACTTCCAAGCATCCTCAAAAGATTTTAGATCCTCCTTCTTAATCCCACCACCAAACATCATCTCAACAAACTCGTCTGGATCTCTAGTTACCAAAGTGCTTTTTCCTTTAACCGTTTTAGGACTTTTGAGTCTTTTTGTAGCACCCCTAAAAGACTTCTTATTTTTGTAAATCCCATCGCTTAACCTCAGGGCATAAGAATAAAAATCCTCCAGTTCACCATTTTCGTCCTTAGAAATTACTTCCTTTAGTGCTGAAAGAATTGCTTGGAAAAGCCAGTTTCTGTGAGCCGACTTGTATTTACTTTCGTTCTTTCTGTAATCTGGGGAATAGAATATAAACTTAGCCCATTCCATATCAGAAATTGGAATAAGATCTAATTGAACTATACCATTTTCAGCGTCACCCTCTATAGGCCAACCAATCGAGAGAACGTTAATTCCTCTCATCAATTTCATATCTGGTACAAAGCCAAGTTTGTTGTGTAAGGTCTCCGAAAGATTTTTGTATAAAGCTCCGAGAACATCATCTTCAGAAACACCCAGCTTCTTAGAGAGGAACTTTTTATCTATACCAAGATCGATATCACCAGATGTGTCATTTTGATCTTTCTTTTTACCAATGCTACCAATGATAAGATACTCCTTGTCTACCTCCCCACCACCAAGCAGAGGGAAAAGAATTTCTTTGATGGACTCCATGGTTTTTGGAACCTCACTCTCCTTTATCCTCCTAGATTCCTTTATCGCAGCTCCACCTTCGAACAGCGAAACGTAATCTCCGAATTTTAGCACGTTTCTCATCTTCCTAAATCAAAATAATCTGTGGCAGAAAAGACATAATCCCTGTAAAGTTGCTGGTCTCTTCCCTGTGGGTTGTTGATGTCAAAGTCTTTACCGAAAGTTGACTTACCTTTTCGGATAGCGTCTCTGTAAAAGGTTTCATATTCTCCCCTTTTGTTTTTTCCAGAAGCTCTAATTGAATCTCCCCATCTAGATAAAACCTGATCTTTATTTTTACTAAGACCCTCAATATCCATGCTTGCTGCCTTACCAGAATCGAAAAGATCAGCAATTCCCTGACCCAGGTTTCGAAGCCCTTCAACAGCACCTTTTACAAGTCTCTGCAAAGCACCCCCTTCATCATAAGTCATTTGGTAGATTTTCTCAGCGCCGGTTTCTGCCTCTATACTTCTCCTTTTCTGCTTGATCCACTCAGTAGCAGAATATGGTTCTCTTCTTTCAATATTCTCGTTGAGAAAACTTTGAAAATCTTTTATGTTATCCATTTTCTTCCTCATTTATCCTATATATCGGACAAATGGTTAGAGATTAACATTAAAGATCTTATACTTGAACTTTTCGTTTTTATAGATCTCAATCCTTGCTTCGCTGTGCTTAAGCAGGTAGTTCTTGTATTTTGGGGAGGAAAAATCGTCCACAAAGTCAATCACGTTAACTTTTTCCTTTCCGTCCATTTTTCTCATTCCCCTACCGAGGCTCTGCTTAATGAGAACCTCGCTCTTATAAGACTCAACCAAGAAAATGTTGTGAAGATTGTTAATAGAGATACCCGTAGAAAAAGTGCCATATGTCGCAACCAGTATTTTATTCTCACCGTTTGCCATCCTAGATTTATACTCTTCCCTGAGAGATTCGTCTGTATCACCATCGACATAAAAAACCTCCTTATCGTTGGTTACCTCCCTGAGTCTATTCCAGATCTGCTTACCATACTCGTCCTTTACTGATTGGAATAGGACCAAGGAATTCTTAGATGTTTTAGATATGAATTCAACTACGTAATTAAGTCTTTTCTCGCTTTCAATTACAAGTTTCCTCTCAAGGTTATAAAGTTCATTACCCTCAAGACTTTGTGAATTAGCTTTTAGATCTGCTAGTTTCCCCTTGATCTCGTCATCTAACCAATTCATCCTTACCACCTTGATGTGGACCGGGGTTGCGTGTTTATTTTTGAAAAGGAAATCCGGTGAGATCTCAACGACAACAGGTCCCAAAAATTGCTGTATGGTTAAATGATCAGCTGAACCCCTTTTAGTAAGTGTCCCAGTTAAACCAAACCTCCACTTACTGTGCATACACTTAGCAACAATCTTCTTAATTGACATGGAGTTTGTGTGATGTGCTTCATCAACGAAAACTGCATCAATCTCCTCAAAGAAGTCCTCGTCTTTTTTAACCAAAGATTGGAAAGTACCTATTATAAGATCACACCCTTCTCTAAGCTTACTACCACCTCCAATTTGCTGGATTCTCACACCAAGTTCGCCAATGCCATAATCTATAAAGTCACCGTTTCCTTGGAAGACTAGGTTAGTGTTTGGTACAATCATTAAGAACTTTCTAATCAGTCCCCTCTGCTTAAGAAAAGCAAATATCATAAAGGATATAAGTGTCTTACCAGAGGAAGTAGCAATCTCAGATACAGAATACCTATACTTTACGATTTTCCATGCAGCTTCAACCTGATAATCACGGGGAGTAATATCCTTATCTGCAAAGAACCCGTCTACCCATTCTTGGAACTCTTCCAGAGTTAAGTCGCTGAGTATTATCTTATCAAGGCCCTCAATGTCGATGTCTATACCAAACTCTTTACCTATCTCCAGAACCTCCCTCCAGAGCCCAACTGGGACTTTCCAAAATGGCCCTCTTTTTTCTATAAAGCAAATATTACCGTCCCAGATCTTCTTCTTAACTAGCGGGTGAAAATACCAATTGTGTATTTTCTTGGTTAAAGAGATCTCAATTTGCCTTTTTTCTATCTCATCATTTGATTGAGCGAGTATTAGCCATTGTTGATCCTCAGATACGTTAAATTTGATCATCTACCTATCTTATTCTATCGTGCTAGCTCTAAGATATTCTTCAAGAGCAATCCTTGACTTAATACCATAGAGCATGTGATCAACAGTCTGGATTGTTTGGTCAATAAATTTGCGGTGTCCTTCCACTAGTTGTATTTTTTCCACAACATCGGCAACATCTCCCTCAATAAGTAATTTAGTCTCATTCGATCCATATCTCACATCACTGTTAACCGTATAATCTCTTAGTTTGGAAGCTCTCAGCTTTCTTTCCTTAGTAGCAAGCTTATTAACAATCTGAGCAAGTTTATAGCTGTATTCCAATAGTATTTGTCTATTGGAAAACAAATCCACTTGTGCTTCAGCAACTGTTCTAATGTTTTTTAGGCTCAAAGATATCACTTGGATTTTTTCTTTCCATTCAGCTCTTTCCCTTTCGAAAAGCTTACTGTAATCGGTTTTTTGTTGCTCTGACATATTAGAATAATTCTTTGCCCTTGTTTTTAGTCTTTTTCCCTAACTTTATTTCCTTTACCGAGGACTTCTTAAGCCTCGGTGGACCTATATCAATATTGGATGCTTCTATTCTAATCTCTTCCTCGTTAAACCTGTCAAGAAAAGATATGGGAAATTTTACCCCACCCTCTTCAGAATTTAAGCTTTCCTCCCACTCCTGCGTTTGATCTATAGTTGGCATCTCATGCATATATGAAATCGGATAAATCAAGTATCTCCTCGGTAAAGTAGTTATCCAATCTCCTTATTTTTATTCTCTTCGCTCGAAGAAAATTCACAAGGTCGTTTAAGTCCCATTTCCTATTTATCGGAAGTTCGTGATCCATTAAAAACTTCTTCCAATTAAACACCTTTTTACCCGCAGATAAAAGCTCAGAATGCTTCTGTCTTCCTGCGTTGTCCCAGTCATACCAATATTGCACATTCTCAACATCAAATGGGAATTTGTTTTCTATAGAGCAAAGTGCAACCGAATTTTTCCAGAGCCAGGAATCCATTGGTCCCTCGAAGATAGTTATTGTCCGATCAAAAGAAATCCTGCCTACATTAAAAACAAAGGATACAGGATCTATCTTTTTTGCCTCTTCTATCAAATTCTGGTCATTGGTCTTGAGGAGTTTTTCCCAAATACCACTGAGCTTGTACGTGTAATATTTAGATCCATACGTTGAATCCATATTTCTAAACTGCAAACCTAGAATCTCGTTATCCTTGGATAAATTGAAAAGATAAAGTTTACCACTCTTGGGATCCCAAGCAAACTTATCATCAGCCTGTTGGTTTCTCCCCATTAGATATCTTTCCATCTTTGACCCCTTTACTTCCTGGAGGTTCATATCATGTACGAACTTATCCCTCGGAATAACAACAGACTTAAAATCTGTATCGAAGAAAAGGGAAATGTCGACATCTCCGTATGTCGTCTGTCTCTTCTCTTTCCCCTTTTTAATGAGATCGATTATATCCCTCTTTTCATCACCCTCAAGCTTTGACGCAACATGAAAATCACGGAACATAGAATATGCGTCCTTGTAGATACCACACCCCCCATTGTAGCACTTGTAAGTAAGGGTATCGATGTAAAAATTTCCCCTCTTCTTCCTAGGATTAGGACTATCCCCACAATAGGGACAAGAAATGTTCAGCCTATTACCGGCTTCATAGATTTTTTGCTTTCCAATATTACCAGCAAATTCTTTCCTTAAGATATCGCCTAAAAGCTCCCTAATTCTACCCAAATCCATATCAATCCTTTATTTACAGTTAAAAAAGAAAAGGGGGCAGCAATGATTATTGCTTAGCCCCCATTCAAGGTAGATTTAGAGATCTGCGTATAGGTCGTCTAGAGACGAAGATGTTTCAGGTGCTGATGGCTGACTAATGCCTTTATCTTCCTTTGCAGGTTCAGAGCCTACTTTAGTTGATGAAGCCTCGTTGTAAAAGTCATTCGTTGAGCTAGATGACGATGGGGTCGAAGTCTGGTTTGCACCTCCTAAAACCTCATTAACTAGCCTTCCATCTGGAACTGTTTTTTTAATCACATTCATAACCCTTTGAGTAGTGTTATCGTCCCAATCTTTATATTCAAACTGGGTGAGATTGTCAGGACCTGTTTTAAGGTACTCCATGATTGCATTCATGTCATCCTGATTTTTCTCCATCTTTTTGCCATTGATTTCGATAGGAGTTCTATCTCCAACAAATGAACAAAGATCGTAGTTGTTCCACTCACCAACTTTTCTTGTGTGAACTGAGAAAAGTTTACCCTCGAAAAGGTCGTAAGGGTTGCACGAATCACCATACTCAGGCTTAAGCTGTGCTTCGAGCATATCATTTAGCTTACGTCCAAATTTGAAGATCATAATTTTACCCTCAAGTTCAGGATTGTGCTTATCCTGTACAATTTGGATGAGAGAGTAATAGTCTTCCTTTCTAGAAAAACTTCTTGATAGCTCTTGATCTGCAGCTGAATGCGAATTTTTCAGCTTCCAGAACATATCCTTAAGTACCGATTTTTTTCCTACTGTTGACGGACAGTCAACTGGGAAGCCATCTCCTGTTGTTGGATCGTTTAGATAAACGTAGTACTTGTGGATTTTTGATTTCGTCGGATCGACGTGGTTAGGAAGAAAACGGATCAGCGATTTATAAACTCCATCCTTTCCGTTTTCCGGATATGGTTTGTAAAATTCTGTTCCCTCTGAATTCTCCTTTTTTGCTTTCGTTACGAATGCTTCCGCATCCAAATTGAAAATGTCTAAGTTACTCATGATTCCTTTAATTATTTTTAAATCCTTTATTTAATCTCTAAGTGTCCCAAATGTTTCCCTTAGATTGTATATATTCATAATTTTTTTTATCCATTCGTTCACCCGTGGATTCAATTTCCCACACTCTCTTACCTCTTAAGGATACCTTTACCATAGGGCGGGAAAGGTTAAATTCAGAATTAAGTATATGATGCTTTAAAAGTGTCTCGGGGTGAAAGTAAACACCAGAGAAAATGTATTCTTCCATCATCTCGTAGAGTTTTGAGTAGTGTTCCATTGCTTCCCTACCTCCCCATGCAAAAATATCATTAACCCCGCCCTTCCAATCAAAACCGGGAGGAATACATATAGTTTTTAGATTTGGATCCAAAGGGATGTCGTTGTGGATTTTTATGTCCATTCTTCCTTTTATAATATAATCATATCTCTCACCAGTTAGGTTTTCATGCTCCTCTAAAAGGAGAAAGGACTGTCTTATCTTATACCACATCAAGAAAACCGAAACTGGATTTATCTCACCAGTTTGTGGGCCATAGCTTTCAAACGACCACGCTTTATCTACTATCCTTGATATACCCGGGGATTCAAACTTGTCCATCTTTATGGTTACTGGAGAATAAAGACTTGCTAAAGTGTCGGTGCTTAGGGTGTCAGTAAGGTAGTGTGTTTCTGCATGAAGGGAATTTTTTATAGTTTCAGATGGGCTCCAGGTAGATATAAAAACATCTGGCTTAAACCTATCCAAAATTCTGCCTTTTAAGTAGGGAAAGGTTTCTTTTGCCTCCCTAATCTGTCCAGGAAGTAAAAGAGCTACTTTCATTTGTACTTAAAAATTTGTACTTCTCTATATAATCTGAGCAAATTCCACAGCATCCGTTAACAGGATCATCATAGATCTCAGGAAGAACTGCGATACTTTTATTTATGGGCTGATTTCCAGGGAAAGCCCAAATGAAAGACTTAGAAGTAAGAGTTATTCTGTCTTGTTCATGCCAAAATACATTGAATTCAACATACTCCTTTAGATACACAAGAGCAGAGATGTTTTTGCAGTGGATCCAAAGGTTGTCTGATCTCTCCATAAGCCAATCTAAGGAGACCTTAGAATTTGGGGAATCGTGTCCTAAATAAAGTGAAGATCCAGATATCCAAACATCTATCTCCACATCATAACCAAGATCAAGAGCTTCTTGTATGTAGTCAAGGTTGTTCTCTCTTGATGGTATTGGCCCCTTTATATTTCCCCGGTGTGATATTAGTCTCATCCTAAAATATCCTGTAATCTAGGTCTTTAGAAAATGTTCTTTTTCCCCATTTCTTTATGGCGCAAACATATTCCTCTTCTTGGAAATCATTATTGATGGCTTGCTTCATTGCCAAGCCACCAGCTCTAGTTCCCATTGGATGTCCATGCATAGCTCCTCCAACATTAGCCATCCAATCCACACTGTGTATAGATTCATTGATATAATCAACCAGACCAGGATGCATTCCACAACTGAGAGCTGGAACTATATTGTAATGCCAGAGGACTTTTAGAGTATCCCGTATCTCATCATTATCCTGGTTCATATAACCTCCAATCATTCCAGCATGTATAGAATCCACACCAGACCATCCAGCAATTTTACAAATCACAGGCCAGTAGATGTGGAATGGTGCCCTTTTGTCAGTAAAGAATTTATCACCACTTTTTTGAAAATGTATCCATATGTTAGGGTTTTGCTTCCTTATAGCACGATATACCCCAAGACCGCTCCAGACATTTATGTGGATTCCGTTCCCGCCATTATTTGCAACAAAATTTGCTCTCTCCAAAGCATATGGGCTATCACCATTGATACAGAAACAATAGATCACATCCGGAGCATTTTCTTTTAACCAAGATGAAATTAAAGGAACTCTTTGTTCTAGTGGACAGTGAGAAGGGTTTGCTAGGAGCTCATCCTCTTTAATAAAGTTGACCCCTCCATAAACCATCTCTTTAACAGCTTCTAGCAATACCTCCGGGGGCATGCCTACTTTAGGTTTAACTATTCCCCCTAGAAAAGGCTTGGCATCAACTCCATTGAATCTTCTCCATCCACTAATACCGTAAGCAGGTTTCAAAGAAAAAGAGTCTTCAACTTCTTGAGGCAGAACAATATCCAAAACATGACACTGCTTCACCTCTTCTATATCGACTTGTCCACCGGCTATATGGCAAAGGATCTGTGATATCCCATCCTCCTCCAAATTAATGTTTGCCAAGGGGAAAGCAATTTCAACTTCACCATCTTTTTTTTGGCTAAGATCTTGTTCAGAAGCAAGAATGAAACAACTGTGATTTTCAAACATTTCATCAGTTTCCCATTCACTGCGATTCGTCGGGTTACCGATACTTTGACCGATAGCCAAATTCCAAGAGGCATCTCTCAAAGAAGTTTTAGCTTCCAAATAATACCTAACCACAAAATAGTCAGAAATATCAAATTCATCCTTATTTTTAAAAATACTAATCATTCAATCACAAATTTATCTCCAGGCACAGAAGGAGATTTTACAATAAAGACTTCACAGTCATCCAAAAAAACAGGATCAGCAATTTCGTTTTTTCTCAATATGAATATATCTCCAGCACTCAGCTCCCTGCCTTGTATTATCATTTTACCCGATCTGAGATAATTAATTTCGTCTGCCTCCTTGTGATAATGTTTTGGCCATTTTTCACCCTTAAAATGCTTTTTGTAGCAAATCTCAAATTGTTCTGTTTGGTATGCTGCCGGGGAAAAATTACCAGCATACCACCCATCTTTCATTTCTTCTATTCTAAAAACCTCCATTTACACTATTGTTATGTGGCATTAAAACCAAACCAACCACTCAATAAAACTTGCAAAGTTATCTTCTACACCAAAGTATGTCATTGTTAACCAAAGGCACTTACCTAAAAAAGCACCGAAGTTTACGCATAAAATAAGCCACGCAGGGATTAATATCCACTTGAAATAACGCCACATAACAAAAGCTATACTCCATGCCTTTTTAGTGGGTTTATTAATGTTTTTTGCTTCGTTCATAGTTTTGTATTATTTGAAAGTTTCGTTCTCGATTTACGGCACGAGAGCATAGCTAAACCGTTAAAAATCTTTCCAGGTCCTCCGGGGTTCCTATTGGAAAGTGAAGATTATAGAAGAAAGGCAATATTTTTTTTCCATCTTTTATGAGATAATTGTAGGTGGGGGCAACATAGAATTCGTTGTTGTATCTGTCATTAGATTCTATCATCTGTTCTGCACTGGAGACAAAATATTCACCATGCTTCCAGAAATGCAATCCATTCGTAGCTATATTGGAAATAACTATTTTCTCCTTTACATCACAAACCTCACCGTTAGGATCAAGTTTTACATAGCTGTTCTTTTTAGAGGAAGAAAGGAAGCATCCTAACAATCCATCACAACCCGTTGAATTTGCAAAGTTCATTAAATGACCCAAATCGAAATCCAGGATAATTTGATCACAGTTTATAACAATGAGGGGAACTTCGTTGTTTATAGATTCTTTGGCAATTAGAACTGTTGAAGCAGGTCCTTGAGTTAAGGTGGGGGTTGAGAAAATATCATAAGAGATCTCCATATCTTCTATATGGGACTTAAACTCCTTAGGGGAGATATACTCCTCATTTACAACAAATATAAAGTGTGCATCTCTATGGTTCAGGTTTTTGATAACTGACCTAATCATAGTTTCACCTTTTACATCTATAAAAGGCTTTACCTGCTTATACCCTACCTCAGTAAATCTCCTTCCAGCACCGCCAAGAGGAATGAGTATATTAATCTTCTTTGATTGAGTCATGCAAAAACAAACATATCCAAGTTGAATCGATAATATCGTCAAGTGGCTTATTTACGTTGCCAGAAGGAGTTATCCATTCATCCTTGTTTTCTTCTAAAATAGTAGTGAATGACCTCAGATTAGTTTCGGGAAATCTGTGCTCTATTAGAGAATTATAGAGTTCGTGTTTTTTTGCATTTCCCTTGTAAGCAAACTTTTTCACAGATGTGGGAGAATACACATAGAAATTATCACTTCCTGTGTGGTCCACTATTTTTTTCCTTAGAAGGGCAGTTGCCATGGAAATATCTATTAAAGCATTTCCGTTCGAAGAAAAGCTGAGTCCTTCCATAGCTACCACAATGTCATCTCCACCACAGAGGTTCTCAATCTCGGACCAAAACACATCGACAAGTTCTTGGAAATAATCTATTTTTATCCTTTCTCTCTCGGAGTAGTCGTCTGGCATTTTATCCTTTGACATAAACATCAGGACATAATCTTCGGATTTATCCTCAGATAAGACGGAGTAAGGTTTTTTAGAATTCTTTTTTAAGGAATCTTCTGTACGATCACTTCTGGTCAGAGATCCCCAAGTGAATTGGTTGTCTCTCAAAATGCAGAATGCTGGTGAATTAAGGGAAAAGTCTATCCCGACTAATGTTTTCAAAATGTATGTGTTTAAGAATACAAGTTATATATCAACCTAACACAAAAAAGCTCCCAGTTACCAGGGAGCTGAAACTCTTATGAGTCGGTCCTTGGATACTATCCAAGGAGAAGTGGGTTACATAGTTGGTTTTACAACCTCACCTTTCTTTCCAGTGTAGTTGTAATCATTGATCAGCTTGTCATAGCACTTTTTCATCTGATCATCAGTCAAGCAATCAACAATATCATTTAGCACCCTCCGGTCGTTACCAGATGCAGCGACTAAAAGATCCTTCATATGTTGCTTTAGATCATCCTCTCCGTACATTGGCTGACCATACTTCATTTCGTTAATTTTGGTTAAATCTGAGAACTTCTTCATGCCTTAGTATTTTTTGTATTTTATATATCTTACCTCTCTCTACCAATTTCAAGATCTAGACCCAAGTAGTTGCATTTGAATCCGACATTGAAGGTGTACACGGAAGGTGAATTTTGGGTGTAGTTTAAATTAAGCTCGGAGAAGGAAGTGAGAGTTACCTCTTTGAACATCACAGTTGTTAGTATATTACCTTCATTATCTAAAGTCCTAAGGGGAAGGTTTTGGATATAAGTCTCAGGATTTTTAAAATCCAGGTAATCCAACACGGTCTCCAGCATTATAAAGTAATTAACAAATCCCTCCGCTATTCTAAAAGAAACCTGAAATTCCCTATTGAAAAGATCCTGAACCGGGGTAGCACTTTGATAATTCACCCTTTTTCCAAGCTGTCTAACCTGCTCAGACAAATCCATGTTCATAGATGGGAACGTAACACTCTGTATCGTACTATTCATATACGAGGTTAATGTGTCGTATGGTGTTGGTTGCTTCTTTAAATAGTCAATGTATTTTTGGTGAACCTTGTCCGGGAAAAAACCCTTGGGGAAAACAAAATAAAAACTATTGGCTCTTGCGTTTAATATACCCATCTATGCAATTTTTTTAAAAGGGACAGTATATTCTCTCTCATTAAATTTCTTTAATGCAGAGGTAAGATCATAATCCCTGAAGTGGTAAAGATCTTCCGATAATGGAGTAACTGTCCCACTCATAGTATATACTCTTCCATCTCCTTTATCATCAATATCCTCAACATCAAAGTAAGTAATTATCTTCTCCTGCCCGATAGATCCCTGCACGGAAGACAAAAGGTGGCTTCTCCAAGCAACATCTATCAGCAAATCATATTTTTTACCAATTTCAAAAGCACTTATCAGTCCACCTCTCAAGTTCTGTAAATCTGTGATCCCCCCACATAAAGCGATATCAACATCCAGGGTATCATATTTTTTATCAGATTCCCCAAAAATATTCTCACAAAAGGCACCGACTAAGAGTATATCATACTTTAGGTTAGGATTTTCATTTAGATAATCCCTAAGCCACAACCTAAATAAATCCCAAGTGGGCTTTTTGAAAGGTCTTGTAGAAAATTGTTTGCCTCTTCTATGAAGGAACATACAGAATCCTATTATGAATTATTTTGGGAACTGAGGACCCCTGTTTGGACTACCGCTGTCGCTTCCAGTCTGATTACTATTAGATCCGCCCTGAGATGCACTTCCACCGTTTGTTCTACCTGAAGAGGTGTTTCCGTAATTTAGAAGTAGTGCTAAATCTTCTCCGCCAAATATACCAGCTACTGCTTGCTCAAAAACTTCTTTTGTGATTCCACCATAAAGCTTATATCCTGTTCCAGAAGGGTCTAAGAAATAAGAGAGTATGTCGGGTGTAATCCATCCAAGTCCTATTTTTCCTTGCACATCAGATGCAATAGCACTTCTAAGTTGTGAAGGACTTAAGTTAGTAGTTTGGTTATTTCCTCTGCCTGGATTTACTGTCGACGTGGTGTTAGCCTGTAAATTACCAGAGATGGATCCAAACTTTTGCCAAGATGGCTTTCCAACAGCAGGTGTTCTTTGTGTTATGACAGCTAGAGCATCAAGCGCACCTCTTGAACTAGTTAGAGCCTCGTTTGTAATCACATTCGGTGTAGGAACACTTTCACCCTCGCTAATCCAATTTCCCCAATAAAGCACAGAGGAAGATTTAGAGGAAATTCTAGCTGTACCAATTTTTACCGATGTCTGTTGCTCGGATCTTCTCACACTTTCCGCTCTTAATTCGGTTATGGAATCATTTAAAGAAACAGATCTTGAAGCAAGCTTAGATGCAACCTTATTTAGTCTAGAAACCTTGAAATTGCTGGATTTGGTTTCAGATTCAACTATTGGCCGGTTGGAAATGTAGAATTTCTTGTTAGTGAATTGCAATATTTGGGTTGATAACGTTTCATCAACCTTAAAAGCAAGCTCTCCATTAGCAGGTTTAGCAATGTTATTATCAACTATAGAAGGAGCACTAACTTTCCTATTTTGGTTATTGATGAAAACCATGGAATACTCTCCAGAGGAAGAAAGATCTATGTTTCTTATAGTTCCATCATTTGCCTTCCGGAAAAAGGTAAACTTATAATAGTTATCAAAAGGGGAAACTGTAATGTAAGCTTTGCCCACACCATATGAAACTGCAGCAGTTTCGGTAGTCTCATTAGAATTGTCTTCAGTTAAGGTCGTTCCATTAACAATTAAATTGGTAAGAGTTGTATTTACCAAGGTTCTGTCGATAAAGACATTAGAAAACTTTGTTATCTGCTTAGGTACATTTTTATTTCCGGGTACTGAAATGCTTACTCCCGCAGCAACTTTATTATAAATTTTTTGTTGTTGGGGTAAAACCTGTAGCTGCAATGGCTGAATGTTAGCACCATACCTACTGACATCCGTCGAGGTATAAGTTGCAATCCTAATCAATCTGGATTGATCTTTATTGTTTACCAAGGTCATAGTGTACCTTAAGGTAAAAGAAGAAGCTACCTGCGGATATCTAACAATAGGTCTTAAAAGATTTGGAACGTCATAAGCAGTTGTTTGGATGTTGCTAAAGTTTGATGTGTTTAGCAATGCACCACCAACCTGCTCCAAGGTTTCGATTGAGTGATTTAGATAATAACTGTTTCCGATCGAATTCTGGAAAAGTATAAAATCCTCCGGGAATCCGCCATTATCTGTTGCGAAATATTCGAAATAATCTCCCTGGTCCGAAGGAGCAATATATGCACCAATATTCTTAAAGGGGTCGGTAGACTCAAGCGATAGAGATGCTAAAAGATCTACTCCATAGGTATCGTAACCATTAGTGGTAGTAGTGCTTAGAATCTCGTAAGCATTTATCCTAATAGGAGCAGCAGTCTGATATCCTCTACCACTCTTACTAGTTAGCCCAGCTAACGTATTTGGTTTATTTGGAGCGGTTGCTACAGCATACTTGTTGTTCATATCAACAAGGCTTGGAACTTTTACCTCATAATACTTGTCATAAATACTAGATCCAATGGTTACTGGATTTGGATTTAACGTATAAGTTTGAGAGGATCCCTTTGATAACTTTATCTGAGAAAAGGTAACAAATGAACTATCAACATCAGGGTATTGTACCTGCAACACCAGTCCATCAACATTATCCAGATTATATCCCGCTAAAATGTGATACCTTATGGAATCATAAATAACTTGGATATTAGAAGGAAATGTGATCTGTAGATTTGCAGTGTCGGTTAGATTTGAATTGAAGTCATTATATGGAACTATCAAACTCGGATCCAGGGTAACAAAGGTATTCTGGTTGGTACGGACAACGCTGTTATTCCTAGTATTTTGCGTAACCGATTGATCCTGATCCAAATTCATTATTTGGATGTCATTAGAGGGCTGTCCATTTTCATCCTCAAATACACCATTAACTAATTTGTTGAATCCGACAGCTGGAAATCCAGTGTTCACAAAATACGTTTCAGGATTTGGCTGGTCAGCATACATGTACTCCATAACCAAATATGGGGTTAATTGAACAAATTTTGATGTTGTTGAAAATGCCATTTTATCTTTCTTTATTTACCAAACTGCAAGAATTTCGGGGAGTAATGAAGACCAACCCCAATGACAGGCCCAGCCTGATAACCGTTTGTTGTAATTACCATCCCATAACCTACATTTACTCCAATACCAAAGGGCTTTCTAGCACCTCTTAAAGCTTTTCGTGTCCCCGGAGCATCAACCATATCCAAGGCGTTTATATCGTTAAAAGAAATGCCGGGAAAAGTTGTTGAGGCCCTTACATAAAGCCTATCGGTTTTCGGATCTCTATATAAACCAGTAACGAGATCTATTTTCTGCTCAATCAATAAATTAACAGACCCTGGATTAATTAGAGTTCTTTCAACTCCTCCTAAAACAGTATCTCTGGTAGTATAAGGTAGTTTACCACTTACCATCAAACGATTGTTACCAGGTAAAATAGGATTGTAAGTAAATTTAAGGGAACTTGTGCTATCTCCAATTTCATTTTCTACCGGTACCATAATAGTTGTATCTCTATAAACTACTTGAGTCTCTATGATTACTCCTGGCTTTTTGTTTTTAGCAAGCTCAAGTTGTTTTATCAATTCTTCCTGCTCTGCAGAAAGCTCATTATACTTAAGCTGAAAAGCAGACTTTTCTGCAAGTACGTTACCTAGCTTTGATGATACCTCCCGAACACTATCTTGCTCTGCAAGTAGGTTGTTCATATTTCTTTCAGCTTCTCTCTTGGCGTCCTGTGATATATTACACTGTCTTAGGAGCAGGAAAGCTAATACCACTATGGCTATTATAGGTCCAATTTTGCTGTTGACTACAGACCAGATTTTACCCAAAATTGTTGTCATTTCATATAAATTAGTTTAAATGGGTCTAGAGTACCTTCCCCATATTTTTCTTTTAGATTACCAACAAACTTGGATTCCTGGTCTCTTAATTCCTCCAGTTCTCTGATCAAAGTACCAGCCTTTGCATTTAGTATATCCATTTCCGCTTGTACTGTTTCAATCTCTTCCCTAACCGAAGAAAATCTATTCTTAAGCATATTAGCTCTTTCCCTCTCTTCCTTTGTCAATTCCATCTTAGTTATATTTATCCAAAATTTTTATAAGTTAAAATCATATCACTATAAGAGGTCCTTCAGCTATTGCTAACGTGTATGTTATTTGTCCACATTTATAATTACCATCAGAAAATGCTTCGTAGTGAAACTTCTCAGTGACACCCGAAGGGAAAAAAGTAATTCTAATATGCTGGCATCCTGTTGGGCCAGCAGCGTTATCGTCTATATAAACTCTGGTTGGAGAACCAAGGCCAGAAGCAGGGAGTACTCTTATTCCACCAAAGGAATATGTAGAACTATTCATAAAGAAATCAAACGTTCTGCTCTGTCCAGTATTCACTAGTTCACTAGCCCAAGAAAAGTTACTGCCTAAGGACAGCATTACTCGATTAGCCTTTCCGTTAGCAGTTGGACTACCTGAAGGAGGCGGAGTAATAACACACACATCATTTGTCGGGTTGCCACAGAGTACATATGAATCTGTTCCGTCAGATAAGAAATTTTGGGAGGTAGTAGTAATTCCCTTGACCTTTTTGAGTCCTGTTGCCCCAACAGATCCAAATACGAATTTATTTGTTCTCCCGGATTTAATTAAATCCTGGTCAGTGGTGTTTAATATCTGTAGCAGCTCATCGGAAGTTTCAGAGGATGCTGTAACATTTATTCCAGATCCAGATCCAGAGATACTTACCAACGGAACATACGGGGTAACTGGGGCTGCAATATATCCAGTCCCACCAGGAGCTGACAATGTTACAGAGAAGGAGGATGCTGATAAATTAACCAAAGAAGAAGTAAAACTTAAAACGGAAGGTGTAGAAAATGCAAAAGCCCCGCTTGTTCCGGTCGCGGCAGTGAAGTTGGTAAAACTCTGGGAAGAGCCAGCCACGCTTTCGCTGGGGGAGGTTAAGTTCATAGTACCTCCAGTAGCAGAGTAGGCCGAAGAAAGACCACTTTGCATCCTCAGTTCATCTGGAAAAGTCCAGCTATGGTTGTAAGAGCTACCCGTCTCACCCCATTTCATTTCTACAATATTTCCACTAGACTGTGGCAAAAATGTCTTTGCAAACCCAAAAATTGGAAAATCAGCAGTTTGAGAGGCATCTGTTGAAACCATAACTTTAGAAAAGTTAGGATTCATGGATGCTGTTGCACCAATTGAGTCTGATAGCACAAAAGTTTTATCTCCCTGGCTAGCATTAATATAAATGGCATTACTTGAAGTGGAATTACCAGGACCAGAAATACCAGTTATTGTCGAAAATACACCAGAAGATAAAAGCGTTTGCCCACTGTAAATCCAAGATCCCGAGGTGTAAACGTAAACTTGCTGTCCTCCGGTTATCCCTATATTAATCCAGATATCGCCGTCCTGTGAAACAGAATCAATAGGTTCAGTAGACGAGAAAAACCACTCAGCAGCTCTTTCTCCAGTAGCACCGGGTATGCCGTCCCTACCAGCTTGTCCTCTAATCCCTGTAGGCCCCACATTACCAACAGGACCCTTCTCACCAACTCCATTAAAAAATACCTGATAGAAATTGTGATTTATCTTATTGATGATAGTATCCTTATCATCACCTGGTAATATGTATTTTGTATTAAAGTCAGCCATTTCCTATATTAGAATAAAACTCCACATTCTCCAGCACAAGTAGACCAGTAGCATTTTGGTGTTGCTCCAACTTTTAAAATAACAACTTCAACCGATTTAGCAGCAGTAGAAAAAATAGTATAGTTACCTATTGTTGTCGGAGGCGATCCGTTTTGAGATGTAATTCCATCTATTTCTTTCCCGTTAGCTGCATAATACTTTAAAACAATAGATTCATCACTGGCTAAATAAGTTCGCCAAGCATTACTGTTGCCAGATGTGTTAGGAACTCCAAGAATTCTTTGGTTTGATGTCGTCCAATCCGCATACATAATATTTCCTGGACCAAAATCGTAGGTATTAACAGTTCCTACTATACCTGAGGCAGGACCATAGAACCAGCTATCATAAGTAATACCACTAATACTAATGCTGAAAGAAGTTGAACTGGAGGGGGTATTGTTAGTAGCATTAACCTGTCTTTGGAATGTTACCTTACCATCGTTTCTGACACTAAATCTTTCAGTACTAGCACTTAGTAGTCTAAGAAGATAGTACGAAGAAGAAGAGGAAGTAGACTGAATTTTTAGAGTGTCCCCAGAACCACTACTAAGAAGACTAAGTAGTGGGGATTGCGATGTCACGCCGCTTATGGTCATAGGAACATTAAGAGCCAACAATGACGATGTTAAATTAAATTTCTGAGAAGAAAAAGTCATTAAGGATGTTCCAGAAGAGAAGGACATTGCACCAGTTGAGGTGAAAGTCATTTGAGAACCCGATGTGATATTTAATCCACCATTACCAGAGATGTTAAGGGTAGAAGAAGTCGACTGCAAAAGCATACTTCCTCCGGATATTAAAGAAAAATCATCCTGGGGTACAGAAAAGAGCAAATTGTAATTACTTCCAGCAGCATCTAACCATCTAAATTGTGGATGTCTATTATAATCAGCTGGGGTTCCAATCCCACCAACGTTTGTTTTAGAAAACTCTATGATGGGGTAATCATTGCTTCCGTTCGACGAAATCAGAAACTTAGCATAAGTGGGGTTTATAGTAGAAGTTGCAGCTGCAGAATCACTAATCACTAGTGTATTAAGCTCCGGGAAGGGACTACTGATAACGATAGCATCCTTACCTCCGGTAGGTCCAGAGATGCCAGCTACGACCTCAAAAACCTCAGATGCTTTTAAGTTTTGACCGGTATCGATCCAGCCCAAATCTGTGTATTCATAGATAGAGTTATTAAGAAGAGTTTGAACCCAATAATCGCCGATTCTAATAGGATTGCTCGGTCCTCCAAGAGGTTCAGAACCCTGGACAAACCATTTAGTTCCCCTCAAGCCTTCTTGACCTGGATCTCCTTTAGGACCCGCTGGTCCAATCGGTCCCTGTTCTCCTTGCTCACCCTGTTGTCCTTGTGGACCTCCGCCAGCTGCTACAATTGAGTCGAAGTTTGAGTTTACCTTTTCCCTGATAGACTCCTGGGTATCTCCAGCGTTTAAAGCTTTTATGTTCAGACTCGGCATTTTCTTCTTTTATCTTTGTTTATATATTCCAATTAACTTAATCCCCTATATTTTTTCAATCTGGAAAGTAAATGTTGTAGAATAGTTTTTACCACTTTCTAATGGAAGCTCAAAAGCATACGAAAGAGAATTTCTCTTGGTTAGCTTGTAATTTGGTTCTGAATAGTAAGAATATCTAATCCTATCAGGGCTTGTTAAATCACCTCTTAATAATAGTTCGGTAGAACTTAAGTCTGTTCCGGTCTTTTTAACAAACAGATCAAAGGTTATTCCCTGGTAGATTGGAACTATATTCTTGTCGATGTATGTTTTGATATCATCATTAATACTCTCTGGATCACCAACACCAAATTCGCTTATCATATTATCCACAAACACCTTACTTATTCCGGCATTCAAGAGGTATCTTCTTAATATTCTATCCAATCTTATAGATCCATAAAGGGTATTAGTTCTTGTATCTTTTTGCCAAAAAACCTCAACGTCAGGGTAAATCCCTTCGTCAAAAACTTGAAGATCCACATTCGAAAATACCGCTCCCAACTGACCGATTCCAGTATTGGATGTTTGCGGTGTTATATTTTGAATCTGGCTTAAAGCTTCTTTTGCTTCGAGATTAATCTTCTGTACATCGGTCTCTCCAGTGGTCCTATTAACTTCCAAAGTTATAAAGGTATAGGTAGTAATTGTATAAGGAGTTTGCATCATTTTAGAACCTAGGAAAGACTTATTCTCTCTCATAGATCTAGTTCCAGCAACTGGAGTATTTTGGACAGCCGAGGTGTAAAGGTTAAAATATCCAGGATCCCAAGTTGACAGAAATACAGAAAAGTCCTTTCTTGCAATTGGAGTTTCTCCAACTAGCGGATAGACGGGTCCAAGTGGAAGATTAACTGACTTTTCAAGTATATTTCTCCCAAGGGAAACCTTGCTGTAATTTAGGTTCTTAACAGTTCCAAAGTTAATCTTCTCCGGAGCAAAGGTACAGTTTCTATAACTCAAGTCCACAGAAGAATAGCCTGTAATAGAATCAGTTTTATCGTTTTTATATCTAATAACCTTATTGAAAAGAGGCTCATACTTACCAGCATACCTTAAGATATCAGCAGCATAGTTAGCCCCAACATTTATCTGATACCCAGTGGGCTGGTTCTGCCCTAATGTTTGTGGTCCTGAATAGTCTGCAACTGGATATGCCCCAGTTGATCTGTGCAGGGCTGTTGGCTGCTGCATATAGATTTGGAAGTAATCGCTCCTGACCTCAGTTGTTTGTGTATCAACATTCCAAGAATATGTAAGGTATTTTATATAGGGGCTTTCGTTATTTACACGATCCGAGATTTGTGAAAGGGAAATTCTCCTAATTAGGAAATCAAAGTATTTTTCCCCTCCCTCCAGCTGGAAAACCGGATTGTTTCCATAAGCACTCTTAGGTCCAACTGGAACAGTAACCGGAGAGCCAAACGCAAAAGGAATGGTGAATGTATAATTAGTACCCACCGGCCCAAAAGAGGCCAGATTCTTAGATCTTCCAGTTGGCCATGGATAAGTAGAGCTTATAGCAGGAACACTAAAGCTACCCTTCCCAGTAGCGGAAAGAGAACCGGTACCACCAACAGGATATATTGTGTTAATTTCTTCTCTAAGATCTGTATCATAATTCGGATTTGGAAGGGTGTAGATAAATCCAGGATTTGTAAATTGTGTCACGGAGCTATCAGAGGTCATAGAAAGATCCAAAGCAGCACTTAGCTTAATATCATCTATCTCGTATAAGGGAACACCTGTTGCTCCAGTAGTTCCAGTTACCCCAACACCAGCATCTTTTTTCTTATCGCTCAGACTATAGAGTAGTAGATAGTCAACAGTAGGATTACCCCCAGTCCCACCAGTATAACCCAATGGTAATGCCCTATAATCTTTAACAACGATTTGACAAACAAAAAGCACACACTTCTGTTGTGTGTTTTCAATAATTTCGTAACTAACTGGGGATTGTATAGTGTTTTGAGTTTCAGGAACTACCCTTAACACTGAAGCAAACTTATAATCCTCGAAACCCCTATAGTTAGGTACATATTTTTCAAGATCCGTTTGTGGATCAGCAACTGTACTTCTTCTTCTCAAAGAAATTTTAGCTCCTCTAAATACTGTATCATAAAATCCAGTAGATCTGTTGTAAGTAAATGGAGTAAACAGTTCCTTTGTAGTGTTGATCGAGATGTTGTATGGACTTGGATAATCCGAGGGCTCGACAGTAAAGAACGAAGAAAAATATAAACTATCATCCGGATCTGCGCTTCTTACTTTTGCAAGATCAATCTTAGATGGGAGGTAGCTATTCTGGCTCTCTATCTTGTCCGAGGGATAGCCATCAGGAACACCTTCCAATAGCATCCATTCGTGTGTGAGATACATCGGATCTGGGGTTTCCTTCTCAAAACTTGGAGAAAAGTTTGTTGGACTAAATGCTGCAGATGCATTTAGTCTATAGCTATGACCTCTAGCATCAGTACCACCAAAGTATCCCCACTTGTTAATAAAGGGGACTATTTTGGATCTATTTGCTCTGGCTGTGGTATAATTTTCCTCTAGGTATTCATATTCAGTTTCTAACTTACCGTAATTGAAAATGAACTCCTTGGTATTTGATTGAGTTACTGATTGGGTCTCGTTGATCGATTGAATACCAAAGAAACCATCAAAAGAGTCGAGATTCTTTTCAAAATTTATTGCTTTTGAAGGGTATGAAGAGGATGGGGTTTTCCATTCAATTTGAGTAAAAATAGCAGGTACAACGATAGATGAAACCCCACTATTTGTAAATCCAGAGTCTCTAAAAAAATCAACCGAGGATCCGATAAAAGCTCCTCCTGCAGGAATTGTTCTCTGGTTTACAGTGCCGATGTCAACTACAATCTCACCAGACTTTACCAGATATTTTACTCCGTCTTTAATTTGTCCCTGAATATCGGGTAGGAGCTGGAAGTATCTATGAAACTCTGAGGTTGGGGTTTCACCATATTCAGAAGACCAGAAATCAAAGTCAAAGTCCTTGATATCAAAAAATGAAAATACACCAGTTTTAACCTTAGGCATTTCAAACAGGTTAAACGACTGACTTGTTCCCAAATCAATAACTGCCTTTTGGTCTCTTAGATTTGCAACTAACAACTCGTTATATCCTCTAAATCCACTAACTTTTCCATTTGAGTCTATGGCAGGATCTTCAACATATCTGGTTACGATCTCGACCATTGAGGCTCCACCAGTTACCCCACTTCCAGAGGTTACTTGTATATAATTTCCAGGAATTACCTTATTTACTTCTTTGATATCAAAAGCTACCCTACAGAGTGGATAATCGGTTCCTCCACTAAAAGATACAGGACCGCTTAAAGTAGAAGCATCAGACCCAGAAATTTTAACGAATCCGCTTTGAGAAAAAGTTGAATAAACTTGCCAGTTAGTAGGATCTAAGTCAGGACTAACATTCTCAGAGCCGGGAACTGCTGCGGGTATATTATTCGATGCTTGGTAATATTTGTTTTGACTTAAGACAACATCACCAGCAGAATATGGACTAGTATTATCCCAAACACCAACATACAAAGATTCAAAAGTTGCATAGTCGTCATAAACTGCAACCCGATATTCACTATTAACCTTGGTTCCTGATGCCTTTGTTCTGATAACCGAAGTAGATGAACTAGGTGCAGAGTCCCAAACAACGTCGCTAATTGAGGTCACACATTCACAAAAGGAAGAAGCAATATCCTCGGTGTCCCCGTCAATAGCGTTAAAGAAATGTTCGTCCCCAACATTATATGAAGATCCAGCTTTCCATCCTACTAAGGTTCCGCCAAACTCCCCGCTTTTAATTAGATCGTACCTTCCTGCAGATTCTGACTTAGAACCGTTTGGCCAAAATATCTTAAAAACAATTTCAGCTACTGACGGTTCATTTTCAGTAAACTCGATACCAATGTTAGCTCTTCCGTTGGATCTGGGCAGAATCCCTTTAATCGATCCTATTTTATCACCATACCCGGTAAAATTTTGTAGATTTACTGAGGAATTTCCTAAGACCAGAGACCCAGTCGTTAGGCTTGTGTTCCCAGTCACTCCAAAAGTCGTTCCATCATAGGGTCCATATTGGGCATATTCTGGTGCATTATCCGCCCACGTTTTAGTAGTTGAATTGTAATTTTCATACCTTTTAAGCGAATAAAATCTATCAGACTTGTCTGTTATGTAATATAGCTTCTGTGGATCATTTACGTTGACATCGTAGGATCCAGGAATCCATCCCGATGCACCCTCGTAATAAAATCTAACTCCTCCTGTACTGCTTTGATAGTTGGATCTGTTATCCTCGTAGTGTCCAATATTATTCCTAGAAGGCTTGGGAAGATTTAAATTACCAGTAGAGTTTCTAAAGTTGTAAAAGAAATCCCCGTTTAGGAAAAATTCGCCAAGGTCATTTTTAGAAACATAAAAACCAAAATACCTATTGATAGTGTACAGGTCAGAATCTGGATCGTTGAACAAAAATTCCATGTTCAACACATTAGAACAAATTACCCCATTTCTCTGGAAGCCGTCGGTTACATAGTTTTCAAAATCGGATTGAATTGAAGACTGAGGATCAATTAGGTAATCATAAAGGAGTTCTCCCCTCTCAGTAAAAACACCATCCTTTATGCTAACTCCGTTATAATACGTATAAGTATTCTGCTGGAAGGAAAAATCTATAGGGGATTGCTTGTAATTCTTATTGTTTACAATACTCCTTATATAATTCCCAATCTTGGTACCAGATCTTAAATCAAAAGTAGCAACTACGCTAGCATTTGGTAATATCTTTGAGTTAAAAAAAGACTCTACATCATCCACATTTGGCTGATATTTGAGTTCATCCATTTCAGCAACTTTACCAGAGCCGGATACAACAGTATAGGAATTATACAAGCTCAGTCCCTCGAAAATTTGGTTAGCCGTATAAAAAATGTCTTGACCTGAATTGTCCTTTCCATATGCTATCTGGAAAGTTTCTGTCGATTCTGGATCTTGTATAAGCTTGTATTTAACCGAAGTCCGGATTCTAGTTACATTGGTGGTATAGGGGTAACTAACGGGATTTGGTACTTTGAAAATAACAAAGAATTCAGGTAGTTCATTACGCAGCCAAAGAGGCTGAAAATACCTGAAGTTTTCAGTGTAATTTTTGTCGATTAGGGTAGAAGCTCCACTGCCGTAAAAGAAGTCATATTGGAACTCAAAATCCTCCTGAGCTTTTGAACTTCCGTCTGTAAATTCACCAACTTGGAAAATAAGATCGTTAGCGACTGATCCTTTATCAAAGAAGTTATAGAGATCTGTGGCGTAGGAATCCTTTCCAGTTACCTGAAACTTTTTGAATTTCTCTGTGCTAAGTGTCGGATTTGCGTTAAAAGAATTTAACCAAACACCACCAGAAGAATCCAAAGAGATCTTTACATTGCCAGTAATCTTAGGGTTTGTCCTTAACAGTCCAAAGGATGAATTATAGTCAAATAATTTTGGTGATGCCATCTAAAATGTTATTCCTTTATTAAACCCTTAGCCTACATTTCTAGTTGTTGAAGAGAAATTTGGAGCCGAAAGGGTATCGTTTTTATATTTTCCAGTAACCTGTACGTCAAAAGAGAAAGGACTTTGGTTTCTAACCTGTATATCTATTCCTATCTTTTTAGTATAGGTAATGTTTGTTGGGTTTCCGTCAGCTCTAAAACCTCCGATGTAACCCAACTTATCGTTTGCTCTAAACTGGAATATCAAAGGAACGTTTATAGCATTAGAATCACCATTCTTAACAAACTTAGAAGCCAATTGGGTCGATCCCTCAACTTGGATAGTTGAAGCTGTTGGAGGACCTAAGAATAGATAAGCTCCACAGGTATATCTTCCGATCAAATACTCGTCGTTAGCAGTAAATCCAAGTTTATTTGGATACATTTCATCTTCCCTGGCAGCAGTAGGACCTTGAACAAAATCTGCAGATACTTGCTGGAATCCTAATTGCTTATAGTTATCTAGTATTGTTGTATCAGTATAGAAATAATCAGAATGTCTGAAATAAGGATACACTACTAAACCACCAGAAAAATCTGGTTTTACCAAATTCGTGAAGGAAAGACCTGTAGATAAATCTGGGTGATCCTTGTGGATACAGAATTCGCTCAAAGTACCATTACCAATACCTGTATAGCTACCAGTTGCACCGGTAATTACACCACTCCAAACATTAGCATCTGTTCCGGAAGCAGTTGGTACCGAAGCATTTGTTGGGTCGTAGGGTAATAGCTGACTTCCGTTTCTAGGTAATCCGCTTGCGTCACCAGCATATAGATAAGAACCAGCAAAAGCAGATGGAGTTATGTACAAATCGCTATCAAATCCAACAGACTTCCATCTAGGATATACAAACTGGCTGTTAGAATTACCAGAAGCATAAGGAGGGGCTTGTCTGTATTCTTTAAAAGAATCGTCGTTTGCACCTCCAGTAGATCCAACCGGAATTATATCTGAAGTGGTTAAAGAAGTAATTGAAATTGGCACTTCTCCATATCTTAAATTACTAGAATAACCATCAGGTAAAGCATACGAAGAGCTTGTTCCTGCAAGCGTTGTTAGCCCTCCAGGAAGTATGGATGAGAGTTCCAATAGACCGGCAGAGGTATTGCTGATCTTTATCTCATAAACAGTAGAAGCTATTTTACCAGCATCAGAAGTAGATGCGTTCTGGTATATCTGGTTAAAATATCCAGCATTAAGATTTATAGTCGATCCGTTACTTACAAGTTGTGTATTTGTACCGTCTACAAGATAAACTTCCAAAATGCCAGTTGCGTTTTCTACAGTTGCCCTTAAAGAGTTTAGCTGATCTTGAAGTTCGGTGAGCTTCTGGAAAAGATCCAAAGGATTTCCGGCAGAATCAAAATACCCGCTTAAAATAGAGCTTGATGCTAAATAGTAAGTTTTATTACCAGTAACTACCTGTTGGTTCAAAAGGCCGTCTATTCCTTTAGCTGATAAATCCTGTTGGATTGCAAGGACAGCTTCGTCTTTCAAGTTACTATTTACACTTTCGACAGTACTTTGAGTTGAAAGATCGTCAGGGAATGTGACCACCACTGGATCGGAGAATTCCGAGGTTACTGGATTATCCGGCCAGCCAGCTTCAGAAACCGATTTGATTCTTATTTCAACTCGTTCTCCCTTGGTAATTGGGATATCAAGCTGATTGATATTTGTTGCATCCGCATTCTCCGTATCCTCCGGAGCCCAAACGTACGTTCCAGTGTTTGCATCAAAGATTTTCTTTCTTATCTCGGATTTTATCTCAGTCCAGTTAGAAAAAGCCCCAGTTTTTTCCTGACCATTATCATCGAGGTAGCTTATCTGTTGTACCGCAGGAGAAGCACCAGCTTCAGAAAGGTACCTATACTGTATAATGAACTGTATAACGCTTTGATCCCCGGTGACAGTGCTTGATTTTGGTAAAGGGATAGGCCAAAATCCTCTTACCCTGTATTTTGGCTCTACCTTAAATTGTGTATTCGTTTCCGAGATTGTGGTAATATCACTAACAACAGAAGCAAGTAGTTGTTGTTTTTGTACCCTTTGCTGAGTCAATGAATTTAAAGAAGCCAATATAGAGCTAGATGCTTGGTCATTACCCCGACTTAGTGAGTTAGTTTGAGCCGTCAGAGTATTGTTGGCAAGTACATTCGTAGAAGAAACAGAATTTAAGTCTGTTCTGGCTTTTGATATTGACCCATCTATCTGTTGAATTTCGGATTGTAAGGTTGCCTTTAAAGCAACTTTATCATTCAAGGTTTGCACATCAGTACCCTCGGTAAGCTGTGTATTAACCTGAACTACTCTGAAATTTGTAGCAGAAACTGCAGGTGCATCTGGGATAAGACCATTTATGGCATTTATCTTTTTCTCCTTAGCCATCCCAAGGAATATTTGACCCAGATCTGCTACTGAGTTTAGGTAGAATTGCTCAAGGGTTTGTACTCCAGAATCCGTATTAATTGTTAATTCATTACTGTAAATAACAATTCCAGTAGACCACGTAGATCCAACTATATTAAAGTTGTCATCTATTTGCTTAAAGAAAATACCTTGTCTCTCGTCAAATCCAACATTAACTTCTATGAGCCTTGCACTCAGCTGGCTGGACTCTAAAGTTAATTGATTGTCACCGATCTGGACAGGCTGATAACCAGAGGTTCTTTTTAGTTGTACCGAGGTTTCTTCAATATTTACAGCAGTAATTAGATATCTTGTCCCATCGTTAGTTAACAAGGTATCGCCAACTGCTAAGGTCCTTCCATTGGTTACATTAGAGGTTGTATCTGTGTAATTAACAGTATTTAACTTGTAATTCCTCCTAGTTTCTTGGACCTGGTTTCCGTTAGCATCTGTTATTGTTACTACATCATCAAAAAAGGATAGAACACCAAAAGAGCCTCGATTTCGTATTGATCTAAGTGGAAGATCTATATTGTCCTCATCCACAAAATAGTCGATGCCGGCATCCTCTAAATCATTAATAAAATCCTGTTCCGATAAATCGTTCCTTCCATTTAAATTGTCGTCAAAATAAGCCTTCTTCTCGTCGGTATTCGTATTTGCAATAATTCTTTTGACCCTAACACGATCGGCGTCATCGGCAACCTGACCTGTGACGTCGATTGATATGTAAAGCAAAGGACTTAAAAAGCTTTCAAAAAACCAATTGTCTCTAGCAGAAAATGTGCTTGGGACCTGAAGGTTAGCAAGTTGGGTAGGATCTTTAATAGGCTGAGATCTATAAACCTGGCTGTAAGTTCCATCAGGATTTCTAACAGTAGCAAAGTTGTCACCTAAACCTGCAAGTGATTGAATGTTAGAATCAAGTCTTTCTATCTCACTTCTAAGGTAACCGTAAGCTGGAATACTAGTGAAAGATGGCAAACCATTTTCATCAAGCAGCTCAATTTGTACATTATCGTTAGTAGAAGTTGCTACCTCATTAAGGCCATTAATGATCTCCAATGAATTTTTTTGCAGTCTAAGGAACTGAGCTACTAGAGAACTTATTGAATTTTGTGTTGATGCCATTTTACTTTATAAAATTTTACCCATTATTTGTTAAGCTTTTACCGACTATATCAGTCTGGAATACTAAGTTTTCATCGTCGATACAAACAATCTCAATAACTGGCATATAGTCATAAGATGAGATGTCTGAATCAACCAAAGAAATAATCAGATTTGAATAAGCAACCCCAGATGGGTTACTAAGAGGATATTTTCCAACCGCATTAGTTAGGAAATTGATTGTAAAATCATTTGGAATTATTTGGTCACCAAAACTGAACTTAAACGTCTGACCTTTTTTCCATGTTGTAATAGAATCATCAATCCTTATAGACAAATCGGAAGTCAGCGTGATTGGGGTTCCGTTGTTTATGTGCTTACAATAATTACCAAAGGATCTAAGACCAATTCTATTCAGGGCATTATTTTGGAGGGTAATAGTACCGTTACCCTGGCCAAGGTTAAACTCCTGGTTATTATTTTCGATCATTACCTGGTTTGGTATTGATCTATTGACGATAACACCAGATCCCTGCTTTATTGCGTCTAGATTATAGGATATTTCAACCGAAGTTTCATTATTAATTATAGCACGAATTAGCTCATAGTTCTGTGTAATAAGGCCCATTACTGATTGGGTATTATTGAACAAAGCTTGGTTTGATGCATAAGAACTTTCAAGACTTGCGATTCTTCTATCAAGAGATGCTGAAGTATCCTGAGTTAGCATCAGATTCTCCATAGCAGAAACTCTTGCTTCCAAATCAATATAGCTTGCTGCATTATTGTTTAAAGTGCTAGAAGCGTCTTGCAATACATTCACCGCATCCATAAACATGGTTAAGGAGAAAGGTGAATAGTCATTTATCGCTTGTTCAACACCAGTTTGATCTATATCAACGTCAAATTTGATGTTTAGCTTTAAACCATAAGAATTACCATTTAACTTGGTAACTATGTTTGGTTTATACTTCTGGAATCTAGGTATGCTATAGATACCGGACCCCGTTGTTTGCACATCATCTAAGAATAATACACCATATAGGTTAGTAGCAGAATTTGTAGGATCTGCAGGATCATATACATCGTAATAGATTAAGACCGCATTAAATTCAAAATCCTGAGAAATTGAGGTGGCGTTAAATTCTTCCAGAGTAGAAATTGAAGCATCATCAACAATTTGTTTATACGAGTCTGGATCGAAATCAATACCAACAGAATCTAGTCTTGTCCTTACATATTTTTGGAATCCAACTCCGGATGTAGCACCAGAGACTGACTTGGATAAAATCTGTGCAGTGGGATCAACAAAAGATGAATCTGTAAAATAGGTGTTTGCAGTGTCTCTTGGGGTATACCAATTACCACTTCCTGTAGTACCATCAGCAGTATCCTCAAATGTAACATTGGGAAGACCTAAGACATCATCATCGAAAATTGCTAAAGTAGTTAGACCACTAGGATTCAATTCATCGTAAGACCTGCCTGTCAAATATTCTCTATCCAAAGGATCTGCTGGGTTGTTGGTCCATTGGAAATCTGGATAATAGTTTTCGTCAACAACATTCTTAAAAAGAACCGTCGGTGTGTTACCGTCTTTGGTTGGGACGTGGACATATACCTCAGAATAAGTATTGTTGTTATTCTTAACTGAATTTACGATATCCAAGTTTCCAATGTATTGAACTACCCTGTTATAAGTAGAACCACTTAAACCATACGAACCCGTTCCCCCAGATGGATCACCCTCAACATATCTTTTCTGGGTAGATGGCAAACCATTTACAGTAAGAACCGTATTTTGATCTAACGTAGAAACTACTTGATCAGAAGATGCAGGTTGATATCTAATGGCACCGAGCTCTTTTAACCATTTAAAGAAAACCCTTTCAGAGATATTTTGTTTTAGATCCGAGTTGTAATTATCAGAGCTTAAAACAGTAGTTTCAAAATTCAAACAATAGCTTTGGAAACTTTGTGAGAAATCAGTATTGGCGTTACCAGTAATAATGTTTCCAGCGCTTGTAGCATAATCTAAAAAGGCGCTGTCAGGCGCGTTTAGCTTTATACTGTTTCCTAAAGGATCCCCAGAATTAATATCTGGTATGTTCAGGAGAGCAAATTTTGAAAATTTGAACTTATCTACTGAATTATTAAAAGTAAAGGACAGGTCTTCAGCGGCAGAAGAGAATGCGTAAAAAGTTCCACCCTGTACTTGAAGAGGCCTTATAAATGGAGTTTTTGCCATTTATCTAATTTTTTTTATTATGACCAAGACATATTTGAAGATCCCAGTACTACCCAAGATCCTTCCTGGCTACCGCTATCCTTTCCTATCCTTGGTTCCCATTGAAGTTGAACAGAAGATTGGTAAGGTCGGTTAGCATCAACAGTAATCCCCGTTGAAGGGAATTCTCCATATCCACTTACCGTATTAAATCCAGTATAATTTGACCCCTGAACTCCAGTCATAATCGTTCCAGCCGAGGTTTCAGTATTAACAATAGTAATCCTAAGTCCAGCAGGAAGGTTAGCTCCAGTTGATCCATCAGTTCCTACACTCATGTAAAATCCAGAAGAACATTGAGCGTATATTACATCTTCTTGGGAAGTAATTACATATGGGTTACCTGACGAGGTTCCTCTACCTCCACCTCCTCCGGTAGCAGAAGAAGGGAACGTTGTTCCAGCAGTTGCTCCACTAGCACCAATCGTATTTTGGCAAGCAACATTACCAACAGGTCCTAAAACCATAGTGTTGTTGAGAGTAGTAGCCCCGCTCAAGGTAGTTGATCCTGAGAAAGTCGAGGTACCGCTTTGTGTTAACACGCTACCCACACCAAAGCTAATAGTGCCGCTAGCTGTGAGGTTTGTCGTTGAAAGGGTTGTAAAAGATCCTGCACCAGCAGAATTAATCTGTGCTAGTGCTGTTCCCCCACTTGGTACGATAATAGAATCGAATTTCCCAGTTTTAGCAGATATTCTACCTGTCGAAGCACCTGTTAAGTTGAGGATTCCATTAACAGTATCTAGACCGAAAACAGTGCTGTAGTTATTAATCCAATTCTCCAGCGTAAGGAAATTTGAATTAATTGTTGTTCTCGATGCAGAAATCGAATCGGAGCCATTCATGGAAGTAGTATTTACTGTAGCCATTTTTTGTAATTATTTTGATTTCTTTAGTTTTGAATATATATCAAACCATTTCCAAAGACATAAAACATGTTCATAAACGAGAAGGAACTAATTCAACTCAATACAAACCACACATCTCATAATGGAAATATCTTACCAGTAATTATGTGTACTTGGAAGAGGGAGGAGGGATTTCTAAAAGTTATCCAGCACTTAAATAACCAAAATTTCAACCTTTTCCTCTGGAACAACAACCAATAAAAAATAAAAATAACTCAGTGGATAAAAAATTCTCCATTACGCTCTCAGAAGAGCAAAAGCAAGCAAAAGCACAAATTTTAATGCATCCGTTTAACTTTATTACGGGAAAAGCAGGAAGTGGTAAAACTTTACTAGCTGTTCAGATAGCACTGGATATGTTTTTCAAAAAGCAGTGTGAAAAGATAGTAATAACAAGACCTACCGTTTCTAACGAGGATAATGGATTTCTTCCGGGTTCACTTGAGGAAAAAATGGAGCCTTGGCTCGTTCCAATCAGATCGAATATGAGAAAGGTTTACAACAAACCAGACCATCTAGAAAAAATGGAAAAAGATGAATCTATTGAATTAGTTTCTCTTACTCACTTTAGAGGTAGGACATTCGAAAGAGCTATTGTTATAGTAGATGAATTCCAAAATCTCACCAAACAGCAACTAGGAATGGTATTGGGAAGGTTAGGAAAGCATTCTACCATGATTCTTTGTGGGGATGGACAACAAATCGATCTAAAGTTTAACAACGACTCAGCTATTCACGAGGTTCCAAAATTAAAGGATTCCCAATATGTCTACTCAATGGCACTCAAGGATAATCATAGACACGATTCGATCGATGAAGTTCTAAGATTGCTCTACACTTTTTAGTTAAAACAAATCGAAAGTAGCGTCTGGGTTATCTTTAATTATTAAAGCAGACCCAAAAGGAACTATATTTTGGAGCATAATCCTTTTCTGCTCTTCCGAAAGGTCTTTCGACAGTTCTTTATACTCAGCACCACTAATATACTTAGGAGGTTTTCTATATCCATAATCTGCAGAGTTTACATATTCAGGATTTGGATCATTAGCTGCTGGTATAGTTTGGTCCACTACTTTAACAAAGGCAGGTTTGGAAATTTCATACACGTTTCCGTTACAATCTTCAACAATATTTTGTATAGAATAATATCCAGAAGTTGAGAAAGTATAGATAAAGAATGGCACATCCTTTACATCTAGCAACACTTCACCAGTTAAAGCATTAGTCAATTTCCACGTATTCGTATTTTTACCAAAAATCTTACTGTCATAATTGCTTAGAAAAACAGTAGATAAGAGGGGAACAAAAAGGTCAGAATCAGAGTTATGTACATCTACCCACGTCCATGCTCCGGATCCGGCTCTAGATATGATATTACCTACATCTTTACCTACACCAGGTTTATAGCTTTCAAGGAAAGCAACAAACGATCCAGTTGCAGAACTATAAGGGATATTATTTGGTCCGGAAGCACCCGAACTTGAGCCTGCTAAGAATACGTCCAAACTAGGACTAACGTGCATCCTTAATTCGGATTGGTCCCCGGTGTTCCCTTGTCCAAAAGTAGAAACAACATCTACATATGTACCAGTTACGTTTCTCTTTATAATACTATGTCCTCCACCACTTGCTCCAGTTGCCCTCTCATAATATAAAGCCATATATTGATCTCCACCAGGTAAAGAGTCACTTTGATCGCTGATGGATGCTAGAAATGGACTTCCGTAAGTTTCGGGTAGCACCTCATAGGCAGAAAGCTGTGTGAAATTTCCACTGGGTTTAACTGAAAGAGTAAGCACATTAACTCCACCAGAGGTGCCAATTCCGGTAAGGGTAGGACTTTTAGACAGAGGAGATAGTGTTGGGGTATCTGTGTAGAGAGTATTTACATAATAATTACTATCTGACTTATAACCAGAGATAGTTTTGTACCAGGTTGAATAAGCAGCAGCTGTCCCTCCTGAATTTTTAACAAAAGCTCCCGTTAATGAAAGATGGTTAAAGTCATTCAATACAAAATACGGGTATGAAAATCCAGGATTCGGATGGGATAACACTGTATTATTAAGCACAACGTCTCTTGTCGATGTTCCAGTCAACAGATAAGTCAAAGAATTCTCAAGAGATACCAGGCCATCCAAGCTAGAAGTACTTGATCCAGTAAGACCCACTGTAAATCCGTCTCTTACCGAAAGATTTGCATTCATATCTATGAAGCTCCCGCTTCTATCATAGGTACCCGAACTCTTAGAGGAGAAAATAAATTCTGGAGAATATGGTAAATCGCTAAGATCAAACCAATTATTCTTTAACATTGCTAGTCCTCCGGAATAATTAGAGGTTAATCTAACAGAATTTTGAGTAACTGATAAATCCAAGCTTTCTATAGAGGTTGGAGGAGAATATGACGCATTTATTATTCCGGTTGGGTCATAGCTACCACTTGCACCAGGGAAATATCTAAAGTTTTTTAGAGAAAATTGATTTAGATCAGAATCGCCCGAAGAAAAATCCAAATCGCCATAGCTGACCTTGTTGCCCAAATCAATTTCAACTTCAGCTATAAAGATTGCTTCGGTATCTCCCAGGATGGAGGTTTGCGGTAAATAGATACCACTTGTTGCTCCTGTCGCTGCATTAAGTATCCACGGATAATCATAGGATCCAGTTAACCCAGGGGAAGCTATATTAGAAAATCCGACAGGTCCACCAGTAGGTCCAGTTATACCGGTTACTGTCATATCAAATGCTCCTGGGTATTTACTAGAATAAACGAATTCTCCAGTCTCTAGGTACTTTCTAAAGGTTCCTAGTACATAAATCGACGAATTATCCGAAGAAGGTAATGCCTTATAAATTCTCGTCGAGAATCCTCTAAATGGTACTACGGTTTTAACCTGTCCACCATCACTGTAAAGTGCAACAAATCCAAGATCAGCAGTTCCACCAGCTGAATCTGTTGGGTTTGGGTTAGTGATAGAATAATTTGGATTGAGGTTATTTTTCTCTCCAAAGTTTATCGTTGCTTCACTAGAATATCCAGTTACAACATTGTAGTTTCTGTACTTATTAGCTGAGGTAATCGTAAAAGAAGTTGTATCTGTCAGCCACTCAGAATTGGCAATAAGCTTGGCTAATTCCTGATCACTATAAGGAACTACCTCGCCGTTGTCCCAATATTGTTGTAATCCAGCTTTTCCGTTTGCTATATCTTTGAAGTTAGTTTCTAGAAAAAGATTTCTCGGATCTAAACCTGGATGTAAATTCTTCAAATATTCGTTGTCATATCCTCTCCAAGTCGGATATTTCCAGGTGTACTTATCTGCCTTTGGTAATCTAGCAGTGTCTGTGGTTGCTCCTGCTGTAGTGTGAGTATAATAAACAAAGTTCCATCCGGTAGTTCCGGTGTATTTAGAGGTTCCGTAAATATGAGGTAGGGTATAATCAAAAAGACAAATGTTATTGCCAGCAACAATCCACAAATCTTCCTCAAATATTTGTCTAGTACCTGCTATTGATTTTTCTTCGACCTTCATTAACTCAATTACCCGATTGTCAGGTAGATTTGTATTAGATGAAGTTAAATGTGTAAACGAGTCTCCATTAAAATGATAAAATCCATTAGAGGTGGAAGGTTGGCCAAATGGGTTTCCTATCCTAAAGAAAACGTGTCCGTTTTTTCTGGCAACAACCTTGGTTACACCTACGCCGCCGCCAATGTTCCAATTGTAGAATTTTTTGCCGTCCCAATATGTAATTCCATTTTCGGTACCAGCCCAATAGTTACCATCCTCATCAAAAGAAACATCGTATACAATATCACCGCCAATACCGGATGTCTTAGAGTTGTATTTTGAAAGCTGCTTGATCGCAAGCTCTCCGTTGTCTAAGGTAATTGGATCTAAGTTTCCTTGCGGTATTGTTTGCAAACCATCATTGGTACTTAGATAGTATTCAAAACTATTACCACCTTCGCCCTTAGCCGTTATCTCATATATGTGTGGCCAGGTATATCCAGGACTTACCTCTCTCCATTCCTCTGAAACCTTATCATACCTCCAAAGGTATCCACCAGTCACGCCAACATTACCTGTAGATCCAGTACCAAATCCTCCATTCAAAGGAGATACGAAGGCAAGAACCTCCTCAGTATATGGACTTGCATAAATAGTGGGGACTTCCCAATTTGGTGATTGGGAAGAATAGTCACCAAATTGACTTAAAGACCAACTTTCCCCAGTAGCTGCTTGGTTACCAGAAGCTACAAAAACCAATTCTTGGGACAAGGAAGCGGTAACTGCACAACCAACCCATTTGTTATTCTCATTATCAATAGAGATTGATCTAGTATCTAAAAAGTAAGGAGCATTACTTGGAACCACCGAATTTTGGTAGTTATAATACGACCAATTTTCGCCATCATACTTGGTTAAATCTCTACCTACAGCCCACACATCCCCGAAGGAATCAAGAGCTGCAGTATTTATATAAAAAAATGTTGTTGGCATTACTTTCTATTTATCAAAATTTTAGAATATTGTATTCCCATAAAAAATGCGTTTCCCAAGATCAACGTAACCATCAGTAGACAGCAATAAATCTGGAGGCATTCCCGAACAAGAGACCTCGCCAGAGTTCCCAGTGTGTTTGTATGAAAATGGAGCCAACGAAAGTCCATACAAGGCATTTAAGGTAGCGGAATTGTCTTTTATCTGCACCTGCTCAATATTCTCGTTTTTAACTTCCATCTTCAATCCATAATAATGGGAGGGAGTTCCGCCGCTATGTATATTATAACTCTGGATCGAACTAAATTCTACAGAGGCAGTCCCACCGGGAAAAGAGGCAGCAATAGCAGCGTTTAACTGTGTTGCAACCCCAGCATTTCCAGAAACATCTTGCATTACATAGAATTCAAAATCACCGCCCGACTCGTTACCTTGTCCCGAATTACCATTAAAAGTACAAGTTGCAGATATGGAATTATTTACAATTTTTACAACAATATAAACCTCATATTCTGCCCCGTTGAAACCTCTATTACTAAAATACCGGGGTGAATAAACAACGGGGTTAAGTCCCGGGCTTTGGATTGTTACCGGGAATCTTGGAGACCAATAATCACTCTGAGCCGAATTTAACTGGGGATAAACATTGTCCATTATATCTTCAATAAGAGATAAAGTAAAGTTTCCGTTGTCCACCAGATCGGTAATACTTCCGTCTCCCCCGTCATCTGCAAAAAATAACTTATAAGGCTTACCGCTTGAGAGGCCAGGGAATATATAACGACCCTTTACTATTTCGTTATCTCCGGTTTTGTAAAAATAATTCTCAACAATAATGTATCCTCTTACTACCGAAACACCATTTATAACGAAGGAGGTATTTCCACTTAATCCAGTTAATATTAAATATGCATCTTCTAGGGTTGAGTGAAATCCAGTGATAAATTGTCTTGAAGAGGATGAGGTAAAATCTATCTCAAAAACATAGGAATTGGTTGGATACCCTAGAGACCCAGCCTTTATTGCAGTGCTAGTTATTGTTCCATCCTGAGAATATGGTTGTGAAGGCCCAACTCTATTTATAAAATTAAATTCCTCCACCCCGGTTTTTGTAACTGTTATGTTGGACTGACTACTATCAGAAGCAAAAGAGCTCGAAGCGTCAAGTCTTGTAGAAACAAGAACTGTGGATCCGGGCTGAGCTCCTATGTTAGCTCCAGGAACGGTTTTCCAATCATCATATTCTAGGGTCGGATTAGTCGAGGTTGAATAGTTCGATCCCCCTATAATCCACTGGTAAGAGCTAGGTGCTTCGGGAACTCCAGTAGAATTATTAGTGAATTGTGCCGTTTGTGACATCAAAACCGGATTAGGGCTAACAGTAAAAGAGGAGGTAACAGAAGCTGTCAATACCTCTATTCCATTAGAAGAGGTAAAAGAATTTGTAACATTGTTAAAATCGGTCACAGTCAAGGTAGCAGTATATTGCCCAGGGGTATTGTATCTAACCTGAGCTGTTGCACCGGTTGCAGAAACTATATCTCCACCATTAAAAGACCACACTCTATTATATGGTGGTAGTCCTCCAGAGGTAGTGTCCGTAAAAATGACTGACTGCGATTCGTATATTTTAATCCTTGAAGACATATCTGTAATTTTTTATGGGCCAGTTGCTACTACAAAAGTTACAACCAATGGTGGGGGTGCGCCAGGAACTGAAGCCGGAACAGATCCAGTACCTCCAGTTGCTGCAAATGGAAATAGCGATATAGAAGAAGGTCCAGATGTTGTTAGTGTTGCGGTTGCTGTTTCTGGGATAACCCTATAGTAAAAATTAGTAATGTTTGGATCAGCAGAAGCATTTAACTGACTGGCAGCAGATCCCAGAGTCAAATATGCGGATGCTCCAGTTCCACCCCCAGTAGGTCCAAATGTTACACCAACAGGGAATGGGAAAGGTTCACTTCCCATACTTACCTTCACATTATCTCCAACTTTAGCACTGTGTATCTCATATCCACCAAGCCACCCGTTTTCAAATTCTAAATCTTCCCAGGAATGTGCGTATGCATTATCCCAGGAGGCTTCAGTAAATGTTTGCCATTTTAAATTCTTGGTCCCAAAGTATTTAAGGTTTTCAACGGGATTTGTTCCAGAAGAAGCATCCCAATCAACATATCTAAAACCACCAGTTACACCTCCAGAGAGTTCTGCATCCGAAGATACCAAATTCAAGGATCCAGTAAGATTGACAGTAAGAATATCACCATTACCTACATTTCCGCTTTCTGGATCTGCGACAATATTAATGGTAACCGGACTTTCAGTAGGATCAAATGTTTGTGCAAAATAATCAGGCTGTGTTTCTATTTTGTTTATTTCCTGTATGATAGAATTAGCGGTAGACTGCAAATTTGATCCAGATGCAGTAGCACCTATTATACGACCATTTACAGATACACTAATGCTTCCGCCGCCGGTTACTTTTTGATCTGGGTGTGTTGACGGTAAAACATAATATCCAGTTGCTCCTACAATAGAAGAAGGTCCTGATGTTGCACCAACTCCCGCTTGGTTACCAAGTATGTAAGGTATCTGGAAAGAATAACCGGTTGCTCCTGGTGGGATTGATATTTGCCAAGACTTGTTTAGAGCGTCTATACTTCCAGTTATAAAAACATCGGACCCATCAGTAAAGTTGTGAGGTTGTGTTGTAAATACGTTGGCAAAACTATACTGGCTACCAGACACCAAAACTGAGTATATTTTTGATATGTCGAGTATATTTTGGGAAAGCCTAATATCACCAGAAGCACCAATAGAAGCAACATCTTTACCGACTTTAAAAATTTGCCCATCTATGGCATTGTTACCATAAATTGCAAAATCTAAAAGTTGCTCCGGTATCTCTTTCTTTAGTTCGGTATATGTTTTTCCTTCCGCCGGATATTCCCAGATAGAATCATAGCTATCCCAGTCTCTAATTGTTAGATCCCACGAGTACTTTTCATTCTCTCTGTATCTCGTCCAACCGTCAAGCAATATAGTTCTCGGAGAAACAGTTACCGACGACTTTACAATTTTTCTATTCTTAAAATTAAAAGCATCATATAGGTAACAGGTTACGTCATATTCACCACTATATGGAAGAAAATGTGCTAGTTTGTAGAAATCTACAGCATATCCCCTATGAGAGAAATTGTATCCAGACCCAGGCTGTGATTCAGATTTATTAATCACCCATTCAATTTCATTATAGGCAGAAAAATCTATGGTTCTCCAGGTCAAAGCACTGTTTTGGCTCTGGAAAGACGGAAGATCGAGCGAGTTCCAAGACATTCCCATTTCATCCCAATCCCACGTATCAGGAACCAATTCAAGAATAACAGGCATTCCGATCGCTACATCGCATTCCTCATTATTCAAAGATGTATTAATTTCATCTCCAAGATTTTTAATTTCGCCATTCATTTTCTTATCATAGAAGTTAGAAATGGCTGTTAATAGACTTTGATTTTGACCATTAGTGTATTTCTGCCCATTATGCAAAGGACTTACAACGTTACCAAAATCAGAAATCGGAGAATCTGTGATATTAATCGTACCATTCATCTTTACCGGGTTCACACTTGAATAGTAGTAATAAGGACCTGTAGCCTGCGGATTAACATCTATTCTTACAGTACCCGATGTTGCTCCGTTGTTCAGAACACCGACCGGGTCGGTCTGAGACAGAGAAGGATCTGTTGTAAAGTAAAGGTCGTAACCTGATGAGATAAGATTGAAATTGTACTGTTTTCCCCTCTGTATTGATATTGTTGGATTTAGTGCATTTCCGGTTGAAAATCTAAATGCGTCCCCTGAAGGACCAACGGCCTCAACACCAATATCAACGATATTGTCATAATTCATCGGGGCTTGAATTGATTTTGGATCAGTTCTAGTTCCAAATGCTCTCAGATCCTCCAAAAATCCAAAATCTGGATTAGCGATGAAATTTATATTATTACCAGAATCAACCTCATCACGCTCAACCGTGTCAGTCCAAGCCTTAGTATTGAAAACATTATAGTAAACTCCCTCTCCGGTTATATCAATTATTCTTGCATTAAGAGGTAGATAACTTTCTTTCAGCCTTTCTTTTAAAGCAAAAAGCTTAACCAGTACTTCTTCCTGGGTAAATGTGAATGCCTCTGGTGTTACTGGGTATCCATAGGGATCAGTTTGTGTAGAGGTAGTATTTATATCATAGTAGAGACCAAAAAGAGAGGTCTTTTTATAGGTACGAGATGGAACCAGTGTATTTTCAGAGGATACATCCAAGACGTACTCACCGTCATCGTTGGGTCCATAGGTTTGCTCTAGCCTATATTTACCAGTGTTTTCATTATCCAAAACATCAGCAATCAGGACTGTTTGGTTTGGAGTTTTTGTATTGTTATAATTATCTAAGAAAATTTGATTCTCTTGGAGTGGACTTAGATTTACTCTTTGATAATTAAGGTTTAGCCAATATTCTTTGATTCTTAAATCCTGGTACCCAAAAAACTTAAGTGCACCAATAAGTCCCTTATAACTACCGATGTATGGGAAGATATCTTCCCCAGCAACCATAAGCTCCTTCCTCTTTTCATTTATCTCAATGTAATCTGGAAGGGGCTCAGAGGGATCATGATTTCTAAGAATTCTAGAATCCTCGTTCACAAAAGCCCGGCCAAGATTCCTTGTTAGAACATCCAATCTCTCGCCGGAACCTACAATCTGACCATAAAAATCTATTTCAGCAACCTTGGAAGGATTCCCTGATGTGATGTCTTCGATGATTAATTTCCTCTCGTAAACCTCCGCTCCTTGTTCAGGTGCGTTGATAGCAACATTAACCTGCAATGCCCTAGAAGGAGTTGATCCCTCTGGGGTAGAAACATATCCATTAAGATAGGTATCTGCTTGGTTTTTAATGACAGGGAAAACAATGTTCTGGTAATTAGTAATTGTTGGATCCCCACCAAGCTCAGGATCATTTTCGGTAATCTGGTATGTGAAGATAACATTGGACACGTCGACATCACCATAGGAATCATTTTCCCATCTTGATCTCCACGTAGCACTACCGCTTGCACCAGTTGCACCAGTATGTGGAAATCCAACAAAATTTAACCCAGTTCCAGAATCCTTAAATTCCTGCAATATAAAGATCTGCTCATTTTCGTAAAGACCAGCAGATACGGGATCAAAGAAAATACTGCCTTTAAAATAGCCGCCAGGTAAATCTTGTACTATAGTCTCACAATAAGCAAAGTTGCTGTTTGAAATTATACTCGGTCCGTTAAATCCACTAAGATTAACCGTAACAATACCACCAGAAACTGAGGTGGAAGCAATAGTAGCATTGATTATATTGGAAGGCTGAATACTAAGTCTAAGGGTAATCTTGCCACCCCTCTGGATTTTCTCATTAACCGAATTAGCCCAGCTAGTAATATCAAATCCATTAAGATCTTTGACATTAAAATAAATGATGTTACTAGACAAGGATATCAAAGAAACATTACCTGCAGTAGGAGTAGTGTTTACAGAAAAGGTCTCGTAATTAAAGGTGTAAGTTAACGGAATCCCTGCGGTTGCACCGATATATTCAAAGTTAAGTGGATTCCCCTGCTTGTTATAGAATTTTAAGCGTCTATCAGCCATTATTAGAATACTCTTTTATTGTTAAACGGAACAGTATAGTTAAAGAAATTTCTAATCTGCTTCACAGACTCTATTAAAGCAAAAACAACCCTTTGCATATTATTCAGGATAGCTATTTTTCTAGGATCCCTAAACATTACATTCGACAGAGTCCTTTCAAAAATCTGATTCTTATAGTCAAATCCTTCCCTTACATCATCATTGATAGAATCCCTTATATCATAGATATTATTAGTTGGATCAAATTGGTAGTATCTTCTTTCCATAGACGTAGGCTTAATATGCTTTGTAATGTTAACATATGTATCAAGGCTAGAGCAAGGGCCATAAAGAATTGACCCTAGAGCATCAGTCGTAACCTTTCTGTATCCAGAGCATCCAATATTGTAAGCTCTTTCCTCTGCTTTTGCAATTGACTTGTACAGATCATCGGACGTTTCAAAATCAGGAGTATTAGTTCTAAATCTTATGCCCTTAACACTATATGAAGATTCTACAGGGGGTAAAAAGGGTGTATAATTTCTCTTAGCCATTTTGGTTGTTAAAATTTATTATAGGGTACTCCTTGAGTTTGCCCTTCTTCCAACTGCACTACCACTGCTGGTATTGTTTTGCTCCATTAACTTCGCTTTTGTTTGCGCGTTAAGATTGCTTAGGAAATTTCTTGGATTTATACTAGTTACAGCTATATTTAAAGCAGAGGGCTTACCACTAACTATTCCTTCCTCGTACACTGTTCCGTATCTATCGGTCCAGCCTCCTCTAAGCAAAATAAGTTCCCCACTCCCGATAATAATGTCCCCATACTGATCTAATCCAATTTCTCTGTCCAATTGGGCTTGGGATGCATTAGACAAATTATCTACTGTAAGGTGATATCTTTCGTTCTCTTCGCCAACAAAAAAGAAAGAAACAGAATCTACTCCCTCAATACCCTCTATAAGGGCTATGATGTCGGATTTTGGAATTCTATCACGCCTTTTCGTATTCAGCATATATTCTGAGATTCTATCCCTAACTTTATCTTTCAATACCTCAGGATCATAGCCCTCAAAGATTGACATAGAAACATTACCAATAAACCTCTTTATCTCAGGATCAAGTATTTTCACAACAGTAGTTGCAATCATTCTCCCGGAATCTTCGATTAGGTTTAATAAAGAAAGCTTTTGAGATTGCGTCAATAGAAATTGATCTTGAGGAATATCAAAATAGTCTTGGTTAGATGACATGGATATGGTAACGTCAGGGACTAGAAAAATATACACGACATTATCATCGTCAAGATACTCATCATCAAAGGTTGAAAAAGCTTGAATTTGAGAAAATATATTTAGTTTTTGAAGATAGATCTCATAGTTTTCGGCATTTGCAAAAACATAAGACCTACTTGTTTTAGGAGCTACTATCCTGGTTAGCTCGATTGGTTCAGGATCTGCACCAAAACTTGGATCTAGTACTCCAGTTATTGTAAGATAGTTGTTTAGGTTAACATCATTGCCAAAAAGATCCGTACCGCTATCAAGGAACCTGTAAGTAAGAGTAGCATCTTTCTTTGCTTGGAGGTTTCCACTAAATCCAGAGGTCTGTAGATATTCAACCCTAATTGTACTTCCTGCCTGTGGTATCTTTCCAAAATTGGAGTTACCAAAATAAATGTCTATACCCTCGCTTATCCCAGTTTTTACAAGGTATCCTTCACCCTCAAATGGTATATCATAAAGGGACTCATATCTTTCCCACGGAGTGCCATTTACATAAACATTAACATAAAACTGGTCAATATAGGCACCAGCCTTAGATGGTAAATTAAAACTCTGCAAAGATTGGCCGGTTCCAGTAAAAGTAGAGGATGAAAAAGCACCCTGCACTACTTTAAAGTTGAATGCCTTACCTCTAGAAAGCGGAACTTTCACAGTTGGTGAATTCAAGATAAGGGTGTATGGAAGGCCGTTTTGGATATTCTGGATTTTAGGGTTATTGCTTAAAATAACTGCCCCTCCACCAGCGTCATCTTCTCTTAGATTCCAAGCAACAGAAGCTTCTCCTTGCGCAGCCATTCCTCTAACTGGGTCATATCCAGCAATCCTTGCCAAGCTTTTAATGGAGTAATTCCTGGTAGCCTCCTGCATATTAAGTTCCGTGATAGAATCCTCTATGAAATAAAGAATCAGCTGGGACAGATTTTCGAGGACAAAAAGGATCTGGCCCCATGCAGAAGCAACAGTAAAAACGTTTCTTGTTTGATTATAAGTTCTTTGGAGAAATTCAAAAGAATCTCCCAGAAGACCTTGGATGAGGATGTTATTTTTCCTAAAAATGTTATTAGCCATCTTTTTAACTTACTTTCAATGATATTAAAGGGCTTTCGTTACCTGAGCTTGGGATGTAAAAATCCAAAAGACAAATATCCCTCTCAGTCCCCTGGTAAAATTTTAAATCAAAATAACCAGCCAACTGACCAAACAGGGGTACATAAAACCTAAGACCTTTTTCTATCTCTTCCCTAAGAGTTGCTTCCGAAAGTTCTAAGCTAAAAACCAGTTCCTCCAAATTTAGACCAAATTTAGGATCACCTAAAACTTCTCCCTTATTTGTAAGGAGCAACATTTTAAGTTGGCCTATACAAATTTCTACAGGTTGAGTTATCTCAACCACATTTTCTTTGTAGTTAGGGTCTTGGGGATCTCTGTTATAAATCTCTACCATGGGAAATTTTAATTCCCCATATATATCAAGATTAATTCCACTGTAAGAAATAAGAAGGAGTGTTCTCTCCGTTGATCATATCCATTACCTCCTGGAGTTCACGTTCTCCGTCTGATCTTAATTCGGAAGTGTTTACTCTTACTCCACCAGGAAGGTTATAATCAAATGCACTCAGAACGCGTGATAGTGAAATTTTAGCTCTCGCTAAGCAATATCTTACAAAAAGTTCGTCGTCATATAATTCATAGTCGTCGATAGCAATAAAGCACCTAACAGCAACATCCATTCCATTTTGGTTATATCCAGTTCCGACGCCGCCAGACCCAGATCTATTGGGATCACGACCAAGTATGGTTAGCTTTTTATTGTTCTTATTGAACTTGAAAGCAAAAGTAGGAAGAAGATATGCCTGTGCTAGATCAAAATAAGAGTACATGACAGTTCTATAAACCAGGTTATCTCCAGTAAAGGGGGAAAGCAAAAGTTCAGATCCCAACAGCTTAGAATCACCAAAGTCTCTATCCGGGGTACCAGCTATTCCCATCCCATTTACCTCTCTAACGTCATACACGCTTACAATCTTCTCAGGAAGCTTTATTTGTCTGGTCCTTCTAAATTCCTCGTGAGCGAAAAGATTATTAGCCAGGATGAATACCCTCTCTTCAGCAGCATACTGGTAGTTGTCATACATGTACAACTTTGCCCTTCTGATGATTCTATGAATTTCATCATCATTCAAGTTATATGGCAGCGAACAGCTTGCTGAAAGATCGTCCTTAATTTCCTGTACTAATTCTTCTAAAGTCATTTTAGTAGTTCTGATTTTTAAACTTTATTCTAGAAATAGGATCATTTAGGTTTTTTAATCTAGAATCTGTGATAAACCTACCCTTTCTTATTTCATTAAAGTCTTTAGCTTTTTCAGTCTCCTTGCTTACATCAGCATTTCTCCCGATATCACCCTTCCTCAAAACGCCACCTGTGATTTCACAATCGAGCATTTTTTCGGGGGAATCTATGTAGCACTCTATGAGCTTATTTCCAAAATCAGCGCTGGTATCCTTAATTTTGGATTTAGAAATCTTATTCCCATTTAAAATCTCAGAATTATATATTTCGCTATTTCTAACGTCACAGCTGAATATCCTACAATTATCCAATTTAGAGGATCTCACCTTACAGTTTATAAGGTCTAAATTATCTAAGTATGCAGCGCTTTTGATTTTTACATCCTTAAGCTGAAATCTCCCATTAGTGGTATCATAATTGAAGAATCCGTTCTTCACGTTACCCTCCACTATTATATCAAAAACCTTTTCCCTGATGTAGGGGAAGTATGTTTTAATGTTTTCTAAATATCCCTTAAGATCAACCAAAAGATGGAAATCTGGGAAATTCGTGAAGAATGACTCAGGATCTGAGAAGCTCCTCACAACCTTAGAATATTCTTTCATCATGGATTTAAGATTTTCTAAGTCTGTCTTTGTGTATGACCTCCTACCGGATAAAATATCATGGGTATAAAGAACAACATAGTCTATTACGTCGCGGATTGCGGTAATCTTTTTCTGGTAGTCTTTACCACCCAGATACCTTATTTCAATATACCCTTTTGGTACTTTTGTAAAATTGGCACCATAATACTTCTCATCCGGAATTTTGAATAACTTCGGATCTATATGAGATACGTTTTCGAGAATAGAAAATCTATTTCTAGGTACAACTTTTTTGATGGACCTAGAATAGACATTATTTTTTCTGTTACCAAAGTTAGAATATATCAAGCCCTCGTCAATACCAAGAATAAATTGAAGCTTATCAAGCTCCTCCATCCTTTTAATGGATCTATCAAACTTATCAAAACTAAGGGAAAATTGGAAAGCGCACTTATCGGTAGTCCATCCATTTTCATCTATCCATTTAAGAACCTTGATAAGTACTGGGATAGCTTCTGCATATGGTAAGGGACCAGTAACTAACTCATTCATTTTTCCCCCTCCAGAATAGTCGGGTTCAAGTTTGAAAATCTCCCTACTAACAGGATCTTTAGAGTGATATTTATTGGAAAGGGTTATTTTCTTACCCAAAAGCTTAGACAAAGATTCAGTTATCCTTCCTCTGACCATTTCAGAGAAGAATTCAAACTCAAAACCTAAAAAGGCAGAGGAAAGTAACTGTCTTTTATCAAAGTGGGTGTTATTCATTGACTGGTTCTACAAATATTTTTCCCATAACCTGGTCTACCTCATAAACGCTTACCAAGATTTGATCTCCAGTTTTTAAACCTTTATGCCTTTTACCTAAACGACCTTGTGGTATCATTGCAATTAAGCCAAACTCCAATAGTTCAACCAAAGCTCCATTTTTCCTCTTGTGCTTAACTTTTGCGTTGGAAATCGGGGAAACACCATCCTCTAGATCCCTTTTGAGATCGTAGATTTTTAGTGTTTTATCAACAGGTTCGCCGAAAGTTAAGGTTAGCCTATTATCATCCTTTACTTCTTTGACATAAAATTCAATCTCATCTCCAGCGGTGAAGCCTTCAACTTTTTGATTATCGAACTCTGTTTTATGAATAAGACCTGTGTAGATGTCTTCCCACTCCACGAAAACTCCAAAGCTGGAAGTACCAGTTACGAAGCCCTTGTATTTCTTAGTAAGATCAAGTTCCTGGATTTTTCGATCCATGATCTTATTAAGATATTTTTTATAAGAAACTACAAATATGTCTTTCTTCTGAACATATCCATCCATCATTACACAAATCTTCTTACCTAAATAAGACTCAAAGTCCGTTATCTTATTTGCAGCTGCAAGTGAACCAGGTAAGAAACACTTTATGCCTTGAACATCCACAATATAACCTCCGTTATTAATGGATTCGATTCTTGCCTCATAAGCAAGGGACTCTTTTTTGATCTGTTCGAAGAATTCTTGCTTAGTTGTCTCGATGAAACAATCTACTATAGATCCGTAATAAGTACCATTAATATTTCTCACTATGGTTTGGATCTCGGACCCAATTTCAAAATCCATTAGAGATATTCCAAGTTTATCAGCATCTTTTTTCTCTTTCCCCACATCAACATAAATCGATTGTCCCTCGTAAGTTTGAGCAATAGCGTGCTTATCTGTTAGGGAGGTAATAGTGCTATTATAAGAATTTCCAGTTCTCAAATCCTTCGAAGAGCTTACTCCTTTTAGACTTTCAGCCATTTGATAGTAGAGAGATTGTGCATAATCCTCCCTACAATAAACTTTTGAGTCATCTAAAACTTCTATATCTCGGTTAATCTTTCTACGATTGGAAATATTCCAATCAAATTCTTCCTGGATCTGATCAGTGTTCTCTGGTGTGTTCATTTATTTTTGAATTAGAAAATTAGTTGTTGTATATATCCACCTTCTAAATTAGCTTTCTTTTAGCGAGGGTAAAAGGTAATTAGAAAGTAGACTCATTTGTCGGTTTATGCAAATCCTTAAAGACCAATATTGTATTCTTTCTCCAAAAGGATAACTAATGAAATAGTACTTCTTAAGAGCATTTAAGATGCTTCCCTGGTAAAGTATTCTTCTACCTGTCCCGGTGTCATTATTTACATACACAGTGATATTTCTATCTCTCAGATTTATATTAGATGTAGAAAAATAATACTGATTACCAAACAGCATCATGATAGAGGTAAGGACTTTGACTGTATTACCAATATCTACAAGATTATAAGCTCCCCAATAAAATTCGGATTTATCCGGAGCATTGCTTCTAAAGAGAGGTTCTCCGTTTGCCCGTCTCCTATTCAAGAAGAGATTAAGATCAGTTAATCTACCGGGGTCGGTCGAAAGATTCTTTCTAAAAACCACAGGAGCCTTATTCTTTCCTGACAAAGAATCCCCCAGATCGTAAAAAATCTGCTCTATCCCGGGTTCTTCAAAAAAACTAGGGCTATTATTTACAATTTCAAATAAAGCTTCCCTTGATTCCTCGCTAAATCTATTCGAGAAGCCGTCCGATTGATCTGTGGACTGATAAACAAGCCCATCAACATAAGATTGTGCAAAAGAGAGGGATTGTCCATCGCTACCTCCACCATAAATCAAATTTACAACCTCGATGCTTGAATCAATAGAAAGAGAAGTAAAATCAAAATCACCGGACTCGATCAGGGCTAAAACCTCAGATTGACTTTGGTTGTTATTACCATTACTGAATAGCCCTCTGACTATCGCTGGAAGAAGAGACGGTACCTGTTGTGCAAGGCTCCCGAAAATGGCTATCATTCCTTTTATTGCTTCCCAGACACCAATCAGCTTTATCGGAAGATAATTTTCTAAAATAAAAAGGAACTCAGTATCTGGATTGTCTATAGAAAGTTGAGATCTAAGATTATCGTTATTCAATCCATCTACTAATTTCTGAGAATCACTTTTTGAAGAGGCGATTTCTAAAAGATTGGGGATTGACTGAACCCTTATTTCGAAATATGGGAAATCCGAATCGGAAATAAAATTTTTTGTGTTTACTCTATATTTCCCAATCTGATCTAAGAAGGAAAAAGTAAACTCATCCCCAGGGGAAAGACTTGCAAGAGCACTGGTTGCATTTTCAACTGTGTTTGAGAAAGTGGAAACCTTAAAGTTTCTTATCTCCGAGGGATTTTCAGAGTTTACGGACACTTGACCCTCCGACGGAATAAGCCCATCAACTCTTAAATCATAGGTTATCTGAGGTCCTAGTTCTTCAACTTGATTATCCTCTAATTCGTTTCTTAAACTTTGGAAAAAACTTTGGCTGGGTGTAAAATTTTTAAGCTTATCTCTAAACATGCCACAAACCATATCAGAAATCAAGGGTTTTAATCCCCGGGAAGGATCGTTAGGATCCTCTAAAGCCTCTTGCCAAGTAATATTTGCTGCAGCTAAAGGATTTTGTATATAAGGTCTCAGTGCCTCTAGAAATGCAATTGCTACAAGATCACAAATTAACCCTAATGGATCAGTGATACCCTTTATAACAGTTCGGATAAGCCTAATAGGCCCACTTATTAATTCACCAAGTCCCTTGAGTACATTTATCACAACTTTTATGGGGAGAAGAAGAAGCTTTACGTAATTGAGTATTATCCCTATGAGGAAACAAGGATTTGTTATACCAATCTCTAAAAATCTAGCAACTGTAATCAAGTCAATTTTGCTTTGTTCCTCAGATTCGTCTATACCAGCTTCAGATTCCTCCTGGATTTTTGAGAAGTCTATGTTTGGGAAATTACCAGTAAGTATTCCACTAAATACGTCCTGGAACTCTAGTCCGGTTTCCTGAGAAAGCCTATTCACAAATTTTTTAGTTGGTGAGGTTTCCTTTAGTTGACTAAAATCCCCCATTACAAAGGTGAGGTTTTCTAAAAGGGGAATGTTTAGTCCAAGAGCAGAAATTGGTATTTTTAAGGCTCCTTCGGGATTAATAAAGTTTTTGATCACCAATTGGCATTTTTCAAATCCGATGCTGGGACTGCTAAATCCAGGGATTGAAGTCTGTGCAGAGGCATCCGTTAAAAGCGAGCTAGAAACAAACTTTAAACCCAGTCTTACACTGTTATTTTGTCCTTGGTCTTGAACAGTACTAACTGTAAAATTTCCAACAGAAACACCATCAGATATTTGAATAGGATCTCCCGGACTAACCCCAACTAAAAGGGTGTTTTCATTATTAGTGTTGGTGATTTTACTTATAGAAATGAATTGGATAGTGTCAACAGAGGATTGCTGGGTCGTATACTGGCCAGCTTCTGGCAAGTCATTGGTATTAAAAACCGGGTTATAATCAAAAGTTTGATATCCACTAAAATCTCTAGCATCCGAGAGTGGTAAATCTAAAGAGCCCGAACTTGCACCACCAAGTTCCAATCTAAGGGGAAATGGGAAATCCTCTAGAGTTGAATTCACGCCCTCATCCAAAAGAAATTGCAAAGGATTCGAGAACAAAGTCTGCAAGCTTTCGAAAGCTTCTCTAATTCCCTTTATACCATTGCTGAATGCGTTTTTTCCAATGAAAATAGGAGCAAAAGAACTGGCAAGGGATTTCTCAAAAACCCTGACCTGCAATTTGATCAAAAAAGAAAGACCCGGTAAATCAGGCGTTGTTAGCTTAAATTTGGAATCGCTAATAATTTTTTCAGCCCCAGAATTAACTCTATTGATAAAAGCATCAAATTCATAATCCTGTATTATTTTATCTGGTAAAATAGCCATTCATTATCGGGTCTTTGAAACATTTGAAAGATGAGTTGGGTCCGAAGGTATAACCGGGGGAGAAGTGGGTCCACCTAAATTTCCTAGGTGGGTATGGTTATTAAAATATGTTTGGAATAGATTTCCCTTTATTACAGATTCGGTTGCTGCTTCGCCAAGCTCAATATTATTAGAGTTTACAATCACCTTATTATTTTCCATCCTAATTTGATCGTCTCCCATTTCGATAACAACACGAAGTTGTCCGCCGTCTTGGGTATCTAGCTGTACCTTTGCATTACCAAGAATCATATTCATACCACTTTTCCTGGTATAAAATATTTTTAAAGGTCCTGGCTGTGCATCTGTATCATAAAGTAAAGCTTGAGCACCTTCATATGAATCTGAAATTTCATCTAAAAGGGCCCTAGAAGTTTCCCACTCCCCGTAATATGTAATTCGATAGTAGTTCTGACCATCAAACTGAACAGCTACTACAGATCCCAATTTAGGAACGGATAACCTACCGTTTCCATCCCCGCTGAAAGAAATACCATTTACTTGACTTGCCCATGGAATATCTTCTACCTCAAGTTCATCAAAGAGTCCAAAAACCCTAATCTTAGCTCTTCCCTCTTTTATCGGATCGTTTATATCGACAATCTCACCAAGGTATATTTTGGGCGGGGTATAAGGCATATTTAGATGATTTTATTGCTCTTCGTACTCGTCAGGGTTATAATCACCAAGACTCACATTGTATTTATCAGCAGGTTTAGAGTTCCCCAAATTTAGAGGCCTTTCAATTATAAAATCACCATTAGTCACAGGATAAACATTACCAATTTCGCCAGATGGTGTGTTCCTTTTTCTCTGCGAATAAACTTGTCCGGGAGGTTCGGTAAATGTATTTTCTGGAGATCTAAGTTCACCCCTAGAGGAAACTAGTGAATCATCTCCATAGACCCTCGTTGACTCCAACGAATCCGTAGTAAAGTTTGAATTTGAATAAACGTCATTCTCACCTATTGTCCGGTTATAATTTCTATCAGGAACTCCAAGATCTTGTCCAGGAACATTGGAATATACGTCACCTCCAGGATCTGGATAAGCTCTGTCAGGAACTCCAAGATCGGCGCCAGGCACGTCCGGATAAGCATCCCCACCAGGATCTGGATAAGCTCTGTCAGGAACTCCAAGATCGGCGCCAGGCACGTCCG
>CALAZP010000189.1 GCA_937926355.1 uncultured Saprospirales bacterium | reverse complement strand
GCGACCTTGCAATTCATTTTCTGCCCAAATAGCTCCATATCCTCCTGAAAAAGTTAGGTTGTTGGTTGAATTGCCGAGCGTCAAACTCCCAAAAGGGAGGGCACCACCAATTTCTGGTAATACCCAGGAACCCGTGCCAAATAATCCCCCTATTGCCGCATGGAGGTTTTTTCCAAGCGGGAAACTTTTCTTGAGGGTAGCGATTACGGGAATGCCCAACCAAGAGGTGAGAATGCCAAAACTAAAATTATCGCGAATACCAAATTGAAAATCAGGACCGTAAAGATTCCAAAGCACATAGTTTTCACCTTTTTTGAGCGATAATCCATTAGTGGTGATAAAATAGCGAGTGGAGAAATTGCTCCTAAAGGAATGCTGTTCCGAAATATCCGAAGTTGAATTCAAGGGTTGAATACTACTTATGGTATGCTGGGGAACGTATATATTTCTTCCATCTTGGGTCTGGAAAAAAACCTCTCTGGTATCCTGATAAATGATCTTTCCTATTAAGTATCCCCCTTCTGTTTTGTTTAATTGTACCAATGTGGTATCTGCTGTTTGTCCCTGCATATTTTGAGCAAAACCAAACCAATTTATCATTAACAAGATCAGCGTTAACCACCTCATTTTAATTTAATTTAGAACTCCATTTAAGGGTAACTTTAAAAGTGATCCAAGCGGCAATAAGTGCTATTCCAAAAACTGTCAAATATTCTATGGACAAATCATTGGCCGGAATATCCTCAATTCGCTTGCTGTAAATACCAAATAAGGCCCAAATCACGACCAGCGCATAGAAATAATCATTCAATCCTTGAAGCATCAAAAGTGCCAAAATGATTGCCACTGAAATTACCGTTATAGTCAGGACTAATGCCAAAGGGGTTTCAGGAGCAATTCCTAATTCCATTAAGGTAATCGCGGTATTGGCAATGGTGGCCACAGATATCCAACCCAAGTAAATACTAAAAGGGACCGAAATCCAATTAGATCTGCCTGATTGTTGTTTGAGTTGCCAAAGGTTTTGGTAAAGGGTGATCAGGGTGGCCAATAGAATGACCATAAAAACCATGGAAGTTTTAATCCACAGATGATGAAAGGCAAACAGCCAAGCGATATTCGCTGCACAACTTATAACAAAAAGGGGGCCTATGGCTTTAATTTCTTCTTCATATTTTTGAAAAAAACCTGCTGCAACAAAGCCTATTAAAGCTAAGTATATCACTCCCCATATTGAGAAGGTAAAACCCGCGGGAACAAATAGGTTGGGGTACATTCCAGAAATGGCCCCTGTGCTTCTCCCTGCAATGGGCAAGGCATTGGCCAGATAATTAACGGTCAACATTCCTAAAAATGCGATTAAATTAATAAATGCCCAATGCTTTTGCTTCATCTTCATTTTTCTTTATTGAACAGGATGCTGTTCCAGAAGTTCTGTAGGGGTATAAAATCCTTTTTTGTTTTCAATGGCAGCCCTTACCGAAGCGACCTTATCGGGGTCAATAGAGTTGGATTTGTTGCCAAAGGAATTTCTTACAAATGTTAGAACGGCTGCTATTTCTTCATCATTGAGTAACCCACCAAAAGGGGTCATAGGTACTTGCCCTGGATAGGATTTGCCTAAAACTTCTATTGGTCCCATAAGTCCCCGTAAGGTTAATTTAATCAATTTTTCTTCATCCCCATTCACCCAATCCGTGCCTGCTAGAGGAGGAAATCCAGAAGCTTCTAATCCCATCCCATTAGCTTGATGGCAAGTTTGACAATACCCCTCCCGCTTATAGATTTGTGCTCCTTTTTCAAACAAGGCAATAGCTTCACCTTTTAGGTGTTCAGGTACCGTTTTTTCTTCTGTTACTTCCTCTTCAGGAAGGGCTGCTCCATTTAGGTGGGCGAGGGCCGTTGCATAGGCTCGCTGCATCCATTCATCTAATGGGTATTTGCCCGCCTCTGTCATAATAGGATTCCCCTTTTCTGGTGTAAGCCAAGAAGCAGCTACAAAAGCTTCCATTCGCACCCTGCCGTGGTCATCTGCAGCAGCTTGTAATAAAAGCTCTGGCTGGTTTGCTATCAGATGTCCAGAATAACGCAACACCCTAACTACTGCTGCTCTGACTCTGTGATCATCTGATTCAATCAATTGTTCTACCAATTTGCCATCTGTTCTATTTAGACCCCAAGTGACCCAAAGAGCCTCCAATAGATGATGTTCATAGCGCTCCTCATTGGCATCTAGTTTTTTCATCCATTGGGGAATATAGGCTAAAACCTCATCGGCATTCCTCCCGCGTAGTTCTCTTCGAGTTCGGTATCGAGTTCGATATTCTGGCAAGGTTAAATTATCGAATAA
>CALAZP010000188.1 GCA_937926355.1 uncultured Saprospirales bacterium | reverse complement strand
AAAAAACTAATACACGAAAATCAAATTAAGGCGGCAATCCATCAACACGCAGATTCCTTAGCACTTGTTTTAATAGGCGGAGTCAATTACTTTACTGGACAAGTTTTCAATCTGCATAAAATTGCTCAATGGACACATGAAGTGGGGGCAATTTTTGGGGTGGACTTAGCCCACTCTATAGGAAATATACCGCTTGCTTTACATGATTGGGAAGTCGATTTTGCCGTTTGGTGCCACTATAAATATCTAAATAGCGGACCTGGTGCTCCCGGGGGCTATTTTGTACATCAAAACCACCATCAAAAACCCTTTAAAAGATTAGAAGGTTGGTGGGGCAATCACTCTTCTAATAGATTTTTGATGCGCCGTAATTTTACTCCTGCACAGGGGGCTGCCGCCTGGCAATTGAGTACCCCTTCAGCTATCTCCTTAGCTCCCCTTTCCGCAAGTTTGACGATCTTTGAAGAAGCTGGTATGGTAAAAATCCGCGAAAAAAGTATTTGGTTAACTAGCTATCTAAGGTTTCTCATAGAACAGATACCTGATTTTCAACAAAAATATCAAATTATCACTCCATCAAGTACTGAAGAGGCAGGTGCTCAGTTATCTATTTACATTAAAGAAAATGGAGGGGAACTTTTTGATTACCTTACCAGAAATGGAATTATCTTGGATTGGAGAGAAGATAATCTTAGTCCTGATTCTATAGGAAGCGGGGTAATTAGAATAGCGCCTAATCCATTGTATAATAGTTTCACAGAAATATTTCGTTTTTCAAAAATTCTTAGCAAATGGCATCCATGAAAATTTTTAAGTCGAAAATGATACAGGCATTTCTTATCGGAACTTTAGCCTTTTATTTAGGCCTATCATTTGGTTTTGCACAAGGAGCAGACTGGACTGAAGAGAAGATTCAAACCTGTTCTGCAATTGATCAAAAATCAGATGATTACAGCGAATTGGCACATTCTATTTGGGAACTTGCTGAAGTAGGCTATCAAGAATATAAAAGTAGTGCTTTGCTTCAACAATCTTTGACCTCGGCTGGATTTAGTGTAATACCGGGAGTAGCGGATATTCCTACTGCCTTTATAGCCAGTTATGGTGAAGGCTCTCCTGTAATAGCTATTTTAGCTGAATTTGATGCCTTGCCTGGCGTTAGTCAAGCTGCTGTCCCTTTCCGTCAAAAAAGGGAAGAGGTGCAGGCTGGTCATGCTTGTGGTCACCATTTATTTGGCGCGGGTTCGACTGCTGCAGCTATAGCTGTAAAAGAGTGGATGGAATCTACGGAGCAAAAGGGAACCATACGGTTATATGGAACACCGGCTGAGGAAGGTGGTGCCGGTAAGGTATATATGGTTAGAGAGGGTTTATTTGACGATGTGGATGCCGTATTGCATTGGCATCCTGGGAGCGGAAATGGGGCAAGTGCGGCCTCTTCTTTGGCCAATAAAAGTGCAAAATTCAGATTTCACGGCATTGCCTCTCATGCAGCTGCAGCTCCTGAAAGGGGTCGTTCCGCCTTAGATGCGGTAGAAGCTATGAATTTTATGGTCAATAGTATGAGAGAACACATTCCTTCTGAAGCTCGGATTCACTATGTCATTACCAGCGGTGGAGAAGCTCCTAATGTAGTTCCAGAATTTGCAGAAGTGTTTTATTATGTAAGACACCCTGAAGCCGCAGTGGTACACCAACTTTTTGAACGGGTTGCCAATGCTGCAAAAGGCGCAGCTCTTGGAACGGAAACCACAGTTGATTACGAAATCATACATGGTTTATTTAATCTGCTGCCTAACGAAACCCTTTCAGAATTAATGTACGATAATTTAACCCATATTGGAGGGGTAAAATACGACAATGAGGAATTAGCCTTTGCTGAAAAAATAGCTGAAACTTTTGAGTTTGTTCAGCCCGATTTAAATTCTGCTGGTTTAATTGCCCCATATACTGTTGAAAACACAGGCAAGGGAGGTTCGACAGATGTTGGAGACGTTAGTTGGGCGGTTCCCACAGCAGGTATGCGATCGGCAACTTGGGTGCCAGGAACATCAGCTCATACTTGGCAGGCCGTGGCTGCAGGGGGAATGACTATTGGTCATAAAGGAATGATAGTTGCAGCTAAAACTTTAGCAACAACAGCAATAGACTTGTTTCAGAATAAAGAGTTCCTTACCAAAGCGAAAAAAGAATTGACAGAAAAAAGAGGGCTTGATTGGATTTATCAACCTCTACTAGGTGACCGAAATCCGCCGTTAGATTATCGAAAATAATTCAGAAGAAATTATCAACATAAATTTTTAATGCTTGTTAGGTATAGAAATCTATTAAAATGAAATTTATACTCGCAATAAATATTGTAATTATTGGAATGGTTTCTTTTGCTTTTATCAATAATAATTCAAAACCCGACATGAGTGATGTTCCTGATAATTTCTTTGATCTAACTTTCACAGATATAGATGGCGTTCCAATGAAAATGTCTGATTTCGAAGGCAAATATGTCTTATGTGTTAATGTAGCTTCTAAATGTGGATATACTAAACAATACAAACCACTTCAGGAATTATATGAAAAGTATCAAGATCAATTAGTAATTATTGGTTTCCCTTGCAACCAATTTTTGAATCAAGAACCTGGTTCTGAAGAGGAAATAGCTGAGTTTTGTGAAAAAAATTATGGCGTTTCTTTCTTAATGACAGAAAAAATAAAGGTAAAGGGTGAAGATCAGCATGCCATCTACTCTTGGTTAACCAACAAATCTCTTAATGGGGTAGCTGATGCAAAAGTTAGTTGGAATTTCAATAAATTTTTAATTTCCCCTAAAGGCGAATGGTTGGGTCACTTTGAATCTAAAGTGGATCCCCTAAGCGATGAAATCGTAAATTTATTTCAATAATTAAGCGGTGAGTAAACTAGAAAATAAAACTGCCCTCATCACTGGGGGGAGTAAGGGTATCGGTTTGGGAATTGCTGAAGCCATGCTTCAAGAGGGTATGAACGTAGCTATAACCGGAAGGACCGAATCTATTAAAGAGGTGGCTGCTCAACTTAATTCCAAAGCTTATATTGGCAGAGCCTTGGGACTGCAAGCAGATGTTACTGATTTGGATCAAATGGAAAATGCAGTC
>CALAZP010000187.1 GCA_937926355.1 uncultured Saprospirales bacterium | reverse complement strand
GTTAATGGAGATTATTTAGCCAAACACCCTACTTATGGGGAACTTTTTGGAAGAGAGGTTTTATTTTTCACCTCAGACATGGACGGCGGTTTTGGGGGATTTGACATTTACTATGCGACCTTATTAAGTGATGGTACTTATGATGATCCGGTCAATTTGGGGCCAATAATAAACACTCCCGGAAATGAGTTTACACCTTATTATAGGGATGGAACTTTGTATTTCAGCTCAGATGGTCATCCTGGGATAGGTGGAGCTGATATTTTTTACAGTACTTGGGACGGTTCTCAATGGAGTGATCCTTTAAATATGGGCAACGGTTTTAATAGTAGTCTCGACGATCGATATTTTACTTTAGATGAAGAGGGGTATGCTGGATTTTTAATTTCCAATCGACCGGGGGGAAGGTCGGCTCATGGTCGAACCTGCTGCGATGATGTCTATGTCATCGATATTGCCAAAATGTATGCAGACCTTATTACTGGGTTGTTTGATGAAAACAAAGGGGTACTTAAAGGTGGGAAAGTGACGGTTTATGAATTGGTGGAAAACAATCCATTGGTTAAAGAATCCAAGACCAATGAAAATGGCAATCGTTTTGATTTTGGGCTGGATTTAGAGATGCCCTATCGGGTGATAGCCGAGATGGAAGGGTATTATCCAGATACTTTTGAATTCAATACCGTTGGATTAACGGAGTCTCAAACCTTCCAGCATTTGTTTTACCTCAAACAAAAACCGGTACCTCCCAAGGAACCAGAGTACGATACAATTACTATAGAAGAGGCAATTGTCTTGGAAAATATCCTCTACGAATTTGATGATGATAGGATTCAAGAAGAAGCGGAGGCAGACTTGCAGGTAGTTTTTGACTTGATGACTGAATATCCGGAGATGATCATTGAATTGAGTTCCCATACAGATTATCGAGGTCCGGACAATTACAATCAGGATCTCTCTCAAAGAAGGGCAGAATCCGCTAGGAGATGGCTGGTTAGAAATGGTATCAGTAGAGATCGGATAGAAGCTACCGGTTATGGGGAGGGTAAACCTAAATTAATAGATAACAGATTAGCACCTAAATACCCTGATTTTGAGCAAGGTACTATTTTGACGCCTGGATATATCGATAGTTTGCCAACAGATGAACTGCAAGAATTGGCTCATGAAATCAATAGGAGGACAGAGTTTAAAATTTTAGAAGGTCCGACAAGTATCATCATCAAGAGAACAAGTTTGAGGAAATCTTTTCCTGAAAAGGGCATGCAGGATACGATCCCTCCCATTCATTACCTTTCTTCCTTGTACGGGAAAAAGAATTTAAAGGGGGTTCCTATAATGGATTTTGAAGAGCGAGTTGTTGCCTTTGGAAAAGTTAAAAGAGGAGAAAAAAGGTCTCATACCTATTATTTTACCAACCGCGGAGATACCCCACTGACGATATCTATGATTAGCGCCTGTGATTGCACCACTACTAATTGGTCTGGTAAACCAGTGCCTCCGGGAGGCCGTGGTAAAATAGAGGTGATTTTTGATTCAGCTTCTAAAGATAAAGGAGAAACTATTGATATTGATATAATCCTAGATAATGTAGAACCCGATTCGGGTAATCCTATTTTTGAAGCCATTCAATATACCTTCGAAATAGAGCCTTAGTATGGAGGGGCAAAATAGTGCACTGGCTTTTTGGGTCACCGATCCTCATGTTT
>CALAZP010000186.1 GCA_937926355.1 uncultured Saprospirales bacterium | reverse complement strand
AGGAGCCTATTTTTTCGAAAACAAATCCCTTGAGATTCTTTTTTCGGACTTTTTTTAGCATAAAAAGTCTCAGCTGTAGAAAGAAAAGTTCTTCAAATTTCAGTCTGAAAATGGCTTTTGATAGGAGTTCATTATTGGCGGGGAGGTGGATGTGTTGATAGGCTTCATAACGATGGAGTAAATGTAATTCTTGTAAGAGGTCAAGGGATAAATTTTCAGGCAAGGCCTCCTTAGGGATTTTTTCAAAGAGGTTTTGAATCAACTTGCGTCGGTTTTTCGTATCCAATCCCTTGGCGTTCAATTTTTCGGTACTGGAGTAAACAGGTTCCAGCCTTTGGGCTTTTTTAATAGGTTGTCCTTCCAATCTTTCTAACTCGGGATGGGGCATATTCACCTGATCGTAATAGACCTGTATTTTGCCGAAGGCGATATATTCGGCCCCTTCTACTAATTGCTTTTGAATCCATGTTATGCCGGAAAACCAAATCAATTCGAGAGTGCCTGTTGGATCTTTCAATTGAGCAGTGAGCCGCTTTTTTCTGCCCTGCCCCAATAATTGAACTCGGGAAAGGACCCCTTTAACTTGAACGTGCCCCGTGTGATGGGGTAAAGACTGAATATCGAAAAATTGTGTTCTATCGATGTAGCGAAATGGAAAGTGATTCAGCAAATCTTCCAGCGTAAATATGCTGAGTTCTTTTTGAAGCAGAGCTCCCTTTGCTGGGCCCACTCCTTTTAAATATTCAATGGGGCTGGTAAGTTCCATGAAAATTTTTGACGAAGTCCAATATACTCAAAATTGCGTATTTTTGAATTTATAAAGTTAGAACAATGGCTTCCATAAGACAAGAACAAGCAGCGGAAATGATTAAGAGAAACTTTGGTTTGGTATTACAAGCTGAGGGAAGTTATGTCTATGGTAATGAAGTTTTGGTTACTGTGACGAACGTCAAATTATCTCCAGATTTTGGATTAGCTAATATTTATTTGAGTGTGTACAATACGGAGAATAAACAAGCGGTTATTTTGGAGATGGAAGAACAGCATGGTCGCCTCAAACAAGCGTTGGGAAACCGGATCAAAAAGCATATACGACGTATTCCGGAAATTGCTTTCTACTTGGATGATACCCTAGATGAAATGTACCGACTCAAAGGGATATTTGACCGCCTGCACGAGGATGATCAAATGGGTGACTAGAAAAAGTATAAGCCTCTTAGGGTAAAATTTTTGGGAAGAAGACCAGCTGCGCCTGAATCTGCTTGTAGGTCAGTAAATGCTTTAAACCATCTGAAGTCAAAAGCCCAAGGGCCTCCCGGAACAAAGGAAACCCCAACTAACAAACTCAGTGAATTTTCTCTCCAATTTTGCAAATCTGTTACGTCAGCACCTACGTAATCAATGGCTTTAAAATTGATGAGTCTGGAGTAAAGCAATCCTCCGCTGACTTTGAATTTCCACTCGTTAAAGGAAACCAGAGCGGGAACTTCAACATAATTAAGGCGGACTTGATCTAGTGCTGCACTCTGTGGATCATTCACCGATTTATTAGATCCCAATTGACTGAACCCCATACCCGTAACCAATTCCCAACGGTCAGTCAAGTAGGTATAGACCCGAAGACCTGCATTCGCTCCAATTTGATGATACCCGGCCAGTTGATCTCCGTCAATTTGGGAAAAATTAATTCCGGCAAAGGCTGCTGCGGTAAACCTTTGACTGGTGGCAAGGGTGCTGAAAAAAAGGCTAAAAAACAAAAACCAACAACTGATTTTCAAAGCAGAATTACGATATTGCAGCATAACGATAGATTGATTTATGAAATTTACCAAACACAATTTAAAAAAAGTAGAGGAACTTTTAGCGGAGTTAGGCTATGAGGTAAGATACGAAAAAGGTAATTTTCAATCAGGTTACTGTTTGGTGACCCATAGAAAAATAGCGGTGATCAATAAGTATTTTGATACAGAGGGACGAATAAATAGTCTCATAGATATCATACAATCTGTTGAAAAAAAAGATGTGGAATGGTCTCCTGTTGCTAAAGCAACATTAAAGGAAATTGAAAAAATAACAGTAGTTTGAAGCACAGAACTTTTACCTTTCTAGGAACAGGAACCTCTCAAGGAATTCCCGTAATAGGATGTGAGTGTTCAGTTTGCCTTTCGACCTCCCCCAGGGACAAAAGGCTTAGAACTTCTGGTTTGATTCGTTGGGGTGGGACTCATATTGGGATCGATTGTGGTCCAGATTTTCGCCAACAGATTTTGTCTACCAATATCAACCATTTGAATGCCATTCTTATAACCCATGGTCATCAAGACCATGTTGCTGGTTTGGATGAAGTGCGTCCTTTCAATTTTATGTCCAGAAGTGCTATGCCTTTGTATGCTGAATCTGATGTAGCGGAAGATTTAAAATCTCGATTTGGGTATATTTTTTCGGAAAACAAATACCCGGGGTCTCCTAATATTGTGTTTAGGCAAGTGCACCCTAAGGAGCCTTTTGAAGTAGGGACATGTCAAATAAAGCCAATTAGGGTATATCACGGAGAATTACCTATCCTAGGCTATCGCTTTGATTCCTTAGCTTACCTTACGGATATCAGCACCATTAAATCCTCGGATTGGGCAGATTTAGAGGGTCTTGATGTATTGATTGTTAATGCGTTACATAGAAAGTCCCATCATGCTCATTTGAATTTGGATCAAGCTATAGATTTGAGCCAACAAATAGGTGCTCAAAGCACTTATTTTGTTCACATGAGCCACCAAATGGGATTACATGCAGAGGTTAGTTTGGAGTTGCCTCCGGGAATTCATCTGGCTTACGACGGCTTAACGATTGAATTTTAGGCATTTACGGGTCTTGTTTATTGCATTAATTGTCCTAAATTTGTTGTAAAATTAAAACGACCAAAATGGCTAAACCTGATTTACTCACGATATCAATTGTAGTAGTGTGTCTAGCGGGATTAATCTTCTTAGTAGTGAAAACATTCGATTTATTAAAAAAGGATAATGAGCCTAGTGCTGGCGAGCAATTGATGGAAGAAACCATTCAAGAAGTTACAACCACTACGGAAGAGGAAGCCAGCACCGATTATTACTTTGACGATGTAGAGGAGACGGGCACTTCTAATCAGGAAGTTACAGGAAGCCCAGAAGATTTTAGAACCATTCCTCCGAAGGACTCCGATATGAGCCCTGAAGAATACCAGGCCATTAATCAAGAAGCAGAATATGGAAAGTATATGGTTATTGCTGGCTCTTATAAGGTGAGGAGAAATGCGGAAAAGGAAGTAGCGAGGTTAAATGGTTTAGGATATTTAAATGCCCGTATTGGGATTTTCAATCAAGGGACCTATGCTTCTGTTTTGGTCAATGCCTATGATTCTAAAGCGGATGCCTCTGCTTTGGTCGCTGAGCTAAAAGCACAACATAACATTGCTTCTTATATTCAAGAGCGCCGGTAAGTTTCACTTTATTAAACGTTAATGGTATTTAATTATCTGGACAACCTTGTGGTGCTTCAGTTTGCAAAAACAAATCTACTTTAGTGCCTATAGGTATTTGTTGATTGGGAATATAAGCCGGTTCTTGCCTCCACACATAGGCACTTTCTAAAAATTCATAATCACCAATGGTGTCTCCAATCATGAGTTGGCTACTGGACAATAAAAAAGACGCAGTGGCGAAAGTTCGGCAAACCAGATTCGGAATGGAGACCTTACCGGTAAATCTTTCAGTAATCACAAAACTTATGGTAGATCCTTGTGGAACTGCATATCCAACTCCCAAATCCGCCTCAGTTATTTTTTCATCTTGATAATACACCCCAATAATGGTGTTTTCCTCTAAAGTTTCATTGTATTCTTTGGTAAGGATTTGAGCTTGTACGCCAATTCTTCCCAATTTGCGTTCATAGGCTTCAAAATTATAGTTTCCCGCCAACGAAGGCAGATTAACCATAGGAGGTTGGGAGGCGGTTACGGTGAGATAGATTTTTCTATTGCGCTTAACTCCTGTACCCGGGGCAGGATTCTGATTCAAAACAATACCAGGCCCCATATCTAGCCGAAAAATAGAGTCGATGATAACTATTTCGAAAGTTTTGGATGAAGCCATCCTCGAGGCATCTACAAGTTCCATTCCGGTGAAATCTCCTACTAAATATCTCTCCCCATGATGGGTGTACAATTTGAGCCAAAGATTAACCATTAAAAAAAAGAAAAGAAGGATTGCTGCTGCACCACCTATATTCTTCCACAGTTTACCGGCCTTCAACCATTTGGGTAACTGTACTTTTTTACTATTTGAACCATTTTCTGGCATGATCTGATTATTCCAAGTGAAGCCTAAAAATAGGTTAATTTGGTAAGATTATAAACGATTTATGGCTTTGACCTTTTTCGGAAAACAAGCCAATGACATATTTTCCCGAAGGGAGAGATCCATTCATCTTCAAAGGAATATTACCTACAGTCCCTTTTTCTAAGGTTAATTGGGTCACTGGTCTGCCCAATGCATCAGATACAGTTACCCAAGTTTTATCCTCCAAAGGCCTTTCCAAATGGATATGGACAGCTTGATCAGCAGGATTAGGGAAAATATGCCATTCTTGATTCCATTCCTCGTCTATTCGGTTAGTGATGGCATTTTCATCTACGACCAATTCGAATCGAGTAATGGGAATCCATCCTCCCGTCCCATCTTGTACTACAAAGGTGAAACCATCTGTTGAGGCATCGTCCACTATGTTTTGGTACCTCAAAAGATTTTGATCGATATCCGCTTGAGAAAAAGAATCACCTATTTCTAAGGTCCCCCCATCAAGACTTAGGGTACCCGATTGAGGTGTGGTCACCAAGGTATAGGTGAGCTCTGAGGAAGTATTATCTGGATCAGTAGTAAGGAGATAGTCACGCGTTATGGTATTGCGCATACCCGGCCTCACACCCAATTGGGTATTGGTTTGCAAACTAGGTGCTTGAGGATTAAAAGAAGCACATACCTCTAATTGCCAGCCATCTAATCCTCCTGAAGCCCCGAAACCTGAGCGCGCTACTTTTACTTTGAGTTGCCAATTTCCCTTTACATTTTCTCCTTTAAAAGCGGAGAGGGGATTCAAGGGTTGGAAGACGATGCCGTCATCTGGAGGGCACTCGAGCGGGAAACCAGCTTGGTCGTCAAAACCCACCAATAGATTGACGGTGTTTCCGCATTCTCGGTCAAAGAGCATGACCTCGGTCCCTGAAGGACTGATGAGGGAAACCTGCAAACTATTCACGGGTTGATAGTTGGCCTTGATGAGGGGAATATTTACATCATTAACTACCCCCTCAAAAGGAATGTTAATGGTGGAAATTACTTCTGGCAAACCAGTCCCGGAAATATTAATGGGCACATCGGTGGCCGCTGCAATTTCACATACATTATTTAAGGTATGAAAAGCTTGAATAGGGGTACCTTGGGTTGGGGCGCATTCGTTTTTTGGAATCAAACGCCAGAAAAAAAGTTGATTGCTTTCCAAAGGTACATTATTCAAAAAAGTATCGGTAGTCAAATCCTCACGATCAATAACCAAGGGGTCCATTTGGGGTTGCGTACTGACCTGAATTTGATAGGAGGCTGCATTTAGGGAAGGGTTCCAGGCAAAAGTTGGATTTTGCTCGACGTCTGAACTCCCGTTAGCGGGATGTGCCAAAAGGAGATCGTCAAAATTATTGGACAAGGTACTATAGGTGAAGGGCAGCTCTACTACCGGAAAAGAACCACTTCGGAGCATGATTTTTCCCTCAAAGGTGCCGCTGATATCGTCAGGGGGGGTGAGTTGCAACTGACTGGCAGCACCGGGCAAAACCGGATTGGAGGTAAATTGAATGGTAGTCCCTTCGGGAAAAGCGCCTTCAGCGGATAACTGTATGGGCTCATTATAGCCCAAAACAGAGCTGGTAAGTACATCAAATCGAATAATGGACGGCAGGCAAACTTCCAGATTGGATTCAGGAAGTATGGCGACGGCAAATCCAGGTGCCGTTGCTTTGGAAATCGAAAAGCTATATTGGGAGATATTGAAAAAAATATTGTCGGCAGCGGCTACTTTGACTCGAGCTAAAGGCGCGGTGGTATCCGGCAAAAATACGGTAGCCCTTCCATCGTTAGGGCTGTTTTGAGCCAGCAGTAAGGGATAGGTGTAACCTCCATCTAGCGATAAAAATATATCGACCAATTGGCAATTGACGGGTGGTAATTCGGTATTGGCTACTTCCCAAAGAACCTCCATTTGAGCCCCTCCGGTTAATTGGATGTTTCTTTCTGTAGGATAGGTAACTTCGAAAGGACCTGCGTTAGAGGTGGCTCGAAAATCTAGGCTAGCCCATTCTACTGCACTTCGGCCTTGGTGCTCATCCCTTACAGTACACCTAAAGGTAAAATCTCGATCTGTTTGAGGCAGTGCCTCCGTTTTATCTGGCGTATCAAAGATGACGTTTTTGATGGCGGGGAATATCCTAGTCGATGAGGTAGTAGGAGGGAAAGACCGAAAGGCAGGGGCATTTCCTATGGGCATTCCGAGTGGACTGGTTGGCCCCGTATCGTATTGCTCCCAACAATATAATAAGGTGTCTCCATCGGGATCTGTAGCATCTGCTGTTAATTCGAAAGGGGTGGCTATGGGGATATAAAGTCCTGCAGGGTAAGGTAGGCTTATGGAGGGAGATTGATTGTCAATATTAATTTCAGTGGCGCATTCTCCACCTCGACTGCCTCTGGAGAAGTAAATCATTTCTTCTAAAGAGCGAATGCTGAAATAATTGTCGACAAACGATTGGACGTTGGCATTTCCGCAGGCACCGGCATAGGACATTATGGTAGAACCGCTACCGGGTTCGATGGCTGAGCTAGGGGCTAATTGACTGGCTTGATCGGGGTCACTTAAGACGGGGGGGCAATTGCTCCAGGTATGTTGGGCGGAAAACTGGTGACCTATCTCATGGGCCATCACCCGTGTGACGATGCTGACCAGGTTATTGGAAGCGAAACAGGTCACTCCATTTCCTTTTACATTGGAGCATACGGAACTCAATTGGGCAATCCCTCCGATTCCATCATCGCAGCCTATGGTAAACACATGGCCGATGTCGTAATCATCAACTGAAATGTGTTGATTGAGAATGCCTGTATTGGTTGAGAGCAACATTTTAGCATCTCTCGCATCTTCATATGGATCGGTAGTTGGGTCTAAAAAAATGAGTTTGTCGTTTTCCTCAATCAAGGTAAAAGTGATAGACAGTTCTCTTTCATATATTTCATTGAGGACTTGCAATGCAGCTACCATTTTAGCCAGTACGGCTTCTTTGGTACTTCCAATAGATCTGGCATATTCTCCGGTACAAGCTAATGCCATTCGGTATTGAAGCAGGGGTACATTTGCAGCATTAGACCTCGCATTTAGTCGGAAGTCTGGCAATTCAACAGCAATTGATTCTTTGATGCCGCATGCAGCCAATTGGTCGGTGGCGTCCAATACTTGTTTGACGTTAAATTTACCATGATCTTCTGGGGTGGAATATATAGCAATTTCCTGCCCTCCTCCATAGACCCATCCAATAATTCCTTGCTGAGATTGTGTGATTTTGGCGCGGTATTGGGTATCTTTAATGATTGCAGTTCCCTCTTGAGCGATAATTGAGGGATATTTTTCTTGAAGGGCAGTTGGGAGAATGGGAGAAGGATGGAGGTGGAAGGTCCCATTTTCCCCATTAGGTAATGGTAGGGTCACCAATTGAAATTTAGATTGTCCTATATTATAATAAGGTAGGATAAGGAGAAAAATAATAATGCAGGCTATTTTTTGCATAAATGTAAATTTATGATGAAGTAGTGGCTATAAAAATTTTCCCGAAGGGATTCTCAAAATAACAACAAAAATGAAAAATCCATTTCCACATTTGTCTCAGTCCTTAGATTTGGGGTTTACTTCTTTAAAGAATCGGGTATTGATGGGGTCCATGCATACTGGTTTGGAGGAAGAAAAGGGAGGTTTTGAGAAGATGGCTGCCTTTTATGCAGAGCGGGCTAAGGGGGGAGTGGGGTTGATTATTACGGGAGGGATTGCGCCCAATAGAGCGGGATGGGTGGGACCTTTTAGTGCTAAAATGACGAATCGTCGGGAAGTTCGAAGACACCAGGTGATTTCTGATGCAGTGCATCGGGAGGGGGGTAAAATCTGTATGCAGATATTGCATGCTGGGAGGTATGGTTACCATCCACTGGCTGTGGCTCCTTCGGCGATTAAATCTCCGATTTCTCCATTTAAGCCATGGGCATTAACGGGCGGTGGGATTCGCAGGACGATTCGGTCATTTGCTCGGGCAGCGCAGTTGGCCCAGCAGGCGGGATATGATGGGGTTGAAATTATGGGATCGGAGGGATATTTGATTAATCAATTTATTGCAGCGCGTACGAATCGCCGTACAGATGAATGGGGGGGGAGTTATGAAAATAGGATGCGATTTCCGTTGGAGGTGATACGAGCTTGCAGGGCGGCGGTGGGGACGGATTTTATCCTTATATATAGGTTGTCTATGTTGGATTTGGTGGAGGGAGGCAGTAGTTGGGAGGAGGTGGTACAGTTGGGGAGGGAAGTAGAACAGGCGGGGGTGAATATCATCAATACGGGGATTGGGTGGCATGAGGCTCGGATTCCGACTATTGCAACCATGGTGCCTCGGGGAGGTTTTGCTTGGGTGACGGAGCGGATGAAAGGGGAAGTGGGTATACCGTTGGTAGCTACGAATCGGATCAATACTCCAGAAAAGGCGGAGGAAATTTTGGCAAGTGGGAAGGCGGATATGGTTTCTATGGCTCGGCCATTTTTAGCGGATCCTGCATTCGTTAATAAGGCAATGGAAGGGCGTTCGGACGAAATCAATACTTGCATTGCATGCAATCAAGCTTGTTTGGATCATGTTTTTGAGCGGAAAACAGCCAGTTGTTTGGTAAACCCCAGGGCGTGTCGGGAGACGGAGAAATGGGGGGAGCAGGCGGAGCTGGTTAAGCGAGTTGGGATAATCGGAGCGGGGGTAGCTGGATTGATGTGTGCGGTGGTGGCGGCGGAGCGGGGACACCAGGTGACGGTTTACGAAGCTAGTGATGCTATTGGTGGGCAATTTAAATTAGCGGCTCGAATTCCGGGTAAGGAGGAATTCAGGGAGACGTTGCGATATTTTGAGCGGAGAATGGAGGTATTGGGGGTTCGGGTGGTTTTGAATACTAAGGTGACGAAGGAGATGTGGGATGAGCGGGAAACTTGGGTGGTAGCGAGTGGGGTGCGGCCTCGGGAAATTGATTTGGAGGGGAAGGAGCAGGCCATAGTCGTGAAATATGATGATTTGTTATCGGGAAAGGTGGAAGCTGGGAGGAAGGTGGTGATTATTGGTGCGGGGGGAATTGGCTTTGATGTAGCTACTTATTTAGTAGGAGGAAGTGGACAAGAATCTAGGTTTAATAAAGAGTGGGGAGTGGATGTAGATTATGAGGGAAGGGGGGGATTGAAGGAGCCGATGGTTGAGAGGGAGGGGCAAAGGGAGGTGATTTTATTACAGCGGAAGAGGGGTAAGCTGGGAAGGGGATTGGGAAAAACAACGGGATGGATCCATAGAAAGGTTTTGAAAGAAAATGGGGTGAAGATGTTAGGGGGGGTGAAGTATATAAGGGTGGAAACTGATGGGTTGGTGATGGAAAGAGAGGGGAAAATAGAAAAAATATTGGCGGATACGGTGGTCATTTGTGCGGGTCAGGTTTCGGTTGGACGCGGTATGATGGAGGAGGTATTGGGGAAAGAGGTATATGGAATCGGTGGAGTGATGGGGTCAGGAGAGTTGGATGCACAGCGAGCGATACGTGAGGGAATGGAGGTGGGACAGCTTATTTAACCGTTTGCTTGTCTAGAAATACCGTTTTCTAATTTATTGCTCAAACGTTTGAGTTTAGTTGGTTAAATCGAAAGTGTAATTTATATTTGTGTGGTCAAAGAGAGTTTGAATGAGTGATAGATATTTGGCGAGGCGATAATAAAAAGTAATGAGGCGATTAGTAATTAAATATTTATAGTAGAAATTG